>NZ_JAPSIW010000869.1 GCF_031178505.1 Streptomyces sp.
CGATGCTGCTGCCGAGGGCGACCAGCAGGGTCCGTTCGTCCTCGCTGAAGCCGGTCCGGTCGCTGTAGAGCAGACCGAGGGCGCCGATCGGGCGGGCCTGGGCGACCAGCGGCAGGTAGGCGGCGGAGGTGATGCCGAGGCCGCTGATGTGCGGCCAGAGGACCGGGTACGACTCGGCGAAGTCGCGCGCGGACTCGATGAACCGGGGCCGCAGGGTGCGGATCACCTCGCTCATCGGGTACGGCTCGTCCACCCGGGTGAAGCGGGTGCCCGGCACGAACGCGCCGGCCGGCCCCTCCGCGACGAGGTGGATGCGGCCCGCTTCGAGGAGGCCCATGACGAGGCTCGCGGCCCCGAAGTGTTCGAGGGCCTGGGAGTCGTTGAGGAGGTCGATGACGTCCTGCACGGTTCTGGCGTAGGCGAGGGCGGCGGTGGTGCCCTCCACCACCCCGGCGCGTTTGCGGCGCCCCTCGTCGAGCCCGAGCCGCGCGGCGGACTCGGTGAGCTCGTGGGTGGCGTCGCGGAGCACGCCGACGATGCGGACCGGCCGTCCGGTGGGGTCGCGCTCCACGATGCCCTGGGTGTGGGTCCACTGGTGGGATCCGTCGCGGCGCCGGATGCGGAAGTACGCGCCGTATTCCTGGCTGCCGTCCTTGAGCGCCTGCGCCACGAGGGTGTCGAGGCGGCGCCCCTCGTCGGGCAGGACGCGGACGCCGAGGGTCTCGGGCCGGTCGTCGTAGTCGGCCCGGTCCATGTCGAAGACCTCGAGGGCGGCGTCGTCCATGACCATGGTGCCGGTGAGCAGGTCCCAGTCGAAACCGCCCATGCGGAAGGCCGAGCCGTAGCGCTCCAGGATGGGGGCCCCGGCCCGGTCCGCCGCCGGCGCGCGGCCGACGCGCCCGGGCGTCCGCCCGCCCGCTCCGCCCTCGTTCATGGGGCCACGCTAGGCGCGGCGCGGGCGCCGCGCACCACGAAGATCCGTCGCGTCACCGTCGCCCCTCACCCCGGGAAGGTCTCGGGCGGAACGTCGCCGGAGGGGTCGGGATACGGGTCGCCGGAGGATTCCGGGTACGGCTCGGGCCGCTGCGGCAGCCCGGGCTCGGCGGGGTCACCGGGCGCGACCGGTTCGGCCCAGGGGTCGGCGGGGTCGGCGGGATCCGGGACGACGGGCATGTCGGGGACCTCGGGGGTGTCGGGGGTGTCGGGCACCGGCGGCACCTCGGGGTCGCCCGGCTGTTCCTCGGGCGCGGGTGTGCTGGGGTCCGGGGATGAGGGGTCGGGTTCGGGCGGCGACGCCGGGCCGGACTCGGTCGGGTCCGGGGTGGTCGGAGCGGGCTCCGTCCCGTCGGGGGGCGGGGAGTCGGGGGTGGGCGTGCCGGTGAGGTGGCAGGTGTCGGGGTCGCACGCCGGCGGCTTCGCGGGGGCGCGGTCCTCGGAGCCGTCGCTGCCGATGCGCCGTTCGATCCAGCGGCCGTCGAGGAGGTTCACGATGACCAGGCTGGTGACGACGGTGGTCGTCGGCCGGACCACGACGACCCGCTCGGGGTCGAAGCCGCTCCACGGCTCGCCCCGGTGGACACCGCCGGCACCGGGGGCGGGGCCGCGGAGCGGGTTGCCG
Organism: Streptomyces sp.; assembly: GCF_031178505.1. GTDB lineage: Bacteria > Actinomycetota > Actinomycetes > Streptomycetales > Streptomycetaceae > Streptomyces > Streptomyces gulbargensis. The sequence goes on from NZ_JAPSIW010000869.1 coordinate 1,619, forward strand.
CAGGCGCAGCGGACGCGCGGGGCGCCGTACCGGTCGACGAGGACGGCCGTGCCGGCCTGGAGGACCGAGGGGAAGGCGGTGGCCTTGCCGTCGCGGTAGCGGTGGTTGGTGACCCGGGTGTCGACGCGCAGGACGACGGGGGTCAGCCCGCGCAGCCAGCCACCGACGTGCGCCTCGGGGATGCCGGCGGCCTCGGCGAAGGCGTGGGTCCGCTCCCGGTCGGAGGTGAGGGAGGTGATCTGCCGCTCGACGTCGCAGCTGGCGCGGGAGCGGACGCCGCCGTACAGGCCGGGGGCGGAACCGGTGACCTCGCGGGGTCCGCTCGGACCGGAGCTCGGGGCCGGCGGAGGGGAGGCCTGGGCCGTGTCGGTGCGGGCGGTGGAGGCGGTGAAGGGATCGGGGCCGGGGGCGGCGAGGGGCTGGAGGAGGATGTCGTCGGCCGCCGCCGGGGAGGCCGGCGCGGCCGGTTCGCCTCCGCTGCCGGCGCGGTCGGCGGAGCAGCCGGCGAGGAGCAGGGCCGTGGCGGTCGAGACGGCGGCGAGCACGGCGCGGATGCCCGGGCGGCGCCTGCCGCGGGGGCGGGCGGGGGGCGTCGGGGGCGGGGCGGGGGTCGCCCGCGTCGGGGGTGTGGCTGAGGGCACCTGGTTCTCCCGTTGTCTCTCCCCGGCGCGCGTCCGGCGGCCGGCGCCCGGGTCACGGCCGGTCCTTCATGTCTGTCGCAGGGCGCCGCGCCCCGCAAGCGGAGGGCCGCCGACCGGGGCGCTTCGAGGTGCCGGCCAGGTCGCCGGCGCCGTCCGGCGCTTCGCGGGAGCCGTCCGGCGCTTCGCGGGAGCCGTCCGGTTCGGCGCCGGGGCCACCCCTCTCTTGAACACGTTCAAGAAAGGATCTACGCTCGACCCATCGGTTGAACGCGTTCAAGTCGAAGGTGGTGGGGCGTGTCCACGCTGGCGGTCCTCGTGAACCCGGTGGTGGCGCTCGGCATGCTGTGGGTCGTGCCGACCGGCCTCGCCCTCCTCGGCGGGCCGCGCCCGCCGGCTCTGGACCGCCTCCGGCGGG
>NZ_JAPSIW010000870.1 GCF_031178505.1 Streptomyces sp.
TCCGGGAGGTCCGGGAGCGATATGGCGACCGGGGGCCTGTCCTGCGCGGTGGCGAGGCCGCCCGCGCCGACGGCCGCGATGACGCCGACGCCGAGGACGGTGGAGGAACGGGCGAAGTTGGAGCGCTGCTTGACGACGCGGTGACGGCCGCCGGAGCGGCTCTCGGCGCGGAGGGTTCCCTCGGTCGGGTTCCACTCCCCGGCGGAGCCGGCGGCACCCGCGCCGCCGAAGGGCTCGAACGGGGCTTCGGGTGCGGGGGTGTTGGACGCCACGGAGGCGCGCTCCTTTCCTTCCTTCTCGCCTACCGGGTTAGCTGACGGGTTCGGAGCAGGAAGGTCTCCTACGGGCGGTTTCGCACGAGGTGCGAGGGGCCCGATTCACCCCAAGTGGTGGTTCCCCGGTTCCCTTTCGGGATTCGGCGCGTGCGCACGGTGTCGCCTCTTGCGACGACTGGGACGACCGCGCTGCGTTATCGAACGTTAATAGAGACGAGGGTCCGATTCCAAGCCGTTCCCGGTGATCGTTCATGGAATTGGCAGGGAATCGCCCGAGTTGACCCCCTCTCAAAACGGAAGCCCGGCCGACACCAGATCTGACGGTATGTCAATTGTTATCGCTGGGAGACCTCTCGGCTACGGGTGGTGACGGCGCCCTCCCCCGGGCGCCACCACCGGCATCGTCCGGCGCCGCTCCGGCTGCCCCGTCGCCGGCCGGCTCACCGCGAGGAGCGCCATGTCGTCCGTCGCCCCGCCGCCCGTGTGCCGCCGTACGTCGTCCACGAGCGCGTCGAGGAGTTCCTCCGGCCCCGGGAAGATCCGCCCGGCCAGCCGCTCCGCCGGAGCGTAGAAGACGCCCTGCGCGTTCCGCGCCTCCGAGAGTCCGTCGGTGTAGAGGAGGAGGGTGGCGCCCGGCGGGTAGGCCCGCTCGTCGGCCCGGTCCGGCCAGGCCGCCAGCTCGCCCATGCCGAGCGGCAGGGCCGCCTCGCTCGGCTCCAGCGTCTCCAGGCCGCCGTTCGCCCGCAGCACCAGCGGGGGCGGATGTCCCCGGTTCACGATCCGTACGACCCCGGCGCCCGGCGGGACCTCCGCCAGGACCGCCGTCGTGAACCCCTCGAAGGCGTCGAGCCCGTGCCGCCGGGTGCCCTCCCGGGCCAGGGCCCGTTCGAGTCGCTGCGCCACCCCCTCCAGGGTCCGTTCCTGCTCGGCGGCCTCCCGGAACGCGCCGATCACCACGGCCACGGCCTCGACCGCGTCCAGGCCCTTCCCCCGTACGTCCCCGACGATCAGCCGCACCCCGTGCGGGGTGTCCTGGACGGCGAAGAGGTCGCCGCCGATGAACGCGTCCGCCTGTGCCGCCTCGTACCGCGCCGCGCAGTGGAGCCCGCCGATCCGTTCGGCCGGCGTCGGCAGCACCGCCTTCTGCGCCGTCTCCGCGATCACGCGCGCGGAGGCGAGCCGCTCCCCGCTGATCCGGACCACCCGGTTGATCAGCAGGCCGAGCGCCGAGACGGTCATGACGGTGAGGGCCTCGGTGAGGGACGAGACCTGGGTGAGGGTGTCGTTGTAGGCGTGCAGGCCGAGGCAGGCGAGGACGGCGGCGATGCCGGTGAGCAGGGTCGTCAGGGTGGAGAAGAACGGCGCGGCGATGAGCGGGGCCGCCGAGAACATCGGCGCGGCCGTGAACTGGGGCGGGGTCGACAGGTCGAAGACAACGCCGCCCGCGATGACCAGCGGGGGCAGCGCCCGGAGGAAGCGCCGCGCACCGCGGTACGGGCGGCGGGGCTCGTCGTCCCGCCGCCCGTCACCCGTCGCTCCCAGAGGGTGCCCCACCTGTGCTCTCCTGCCCGGTCGATACCGGCCGCGGCCCGTACCGCGCCCTCCCAGGGTCCCCCGCGCCCCCGTCGGGCGGCGACTCCCGGACGGCCGACCGGGGGACCCGGGCGATCGAGGGGCCCGGGGAGCCCCGGGCGCCGGCCGGCCGGAAGGAGCCGGGCGATCAGGCGGGGCCGGGCTCCGGCGACTCCGACGACGCGGGCCGCTCGGACGGCACGGACGGCTCGGGCGGGGGTGCCGCGAGCCGGCCGCCGCGGGCCAGGAGCGCGACGGCCCCCGCGCACACCAGTCCCACCGCGCACAGCGCCAGCCACGGCACCGCCGACCAGCCCGTGACGTCGAGCAGGGCGCCGGTCCCCAGGTTCCCCAGGGTGATGCCGATCCCGCACACGGTGTTGTAGAGCCCGTAGTGGGTGGCCACCCAGCGCCCCCGGGACAGGGCGACGACCGTGTCCATCTCGTACGGGTAGAGCACCGCGTTCGCCACGGCCAGGACCGCCGCGCACAGCAGCAGCCCCGCCACCCCCCGCCCGAACGCCGCCGGGAGCAGGAAGGCGGCGCCCATCAGGGCGAGGCCCAGCACGAGACACCGCTCGCGCGGCAGCCGCGCCTTGCACCAGGCCGTGATGCGCAGCTGCCCGGCCAGCGCCACCAGCGCGGACACCACGAACAGGGCGGTGGTCAGGCCCGTACCCCCGGCCGCGAGCGGCAGGGCCAGATAGACCTGGAAGGACAGCACGTACGAGCCGGTCATGGCGAGCGAGAACAGCCAGAAGGTGCGGTGCGTGAGGACCGTACGGAACTGGCCCCGGCCGCCGTCACCGCCGGCCCGGTCCGCCTC
>NZ_JAPSIW010000177.1 GCF_031178505.1 Streptomyces sp.
CGCCCGCGTCCCGGCTCCGGCCTTGCGGCGTAAGGGAAGTGACGGTTCAGCAGGGCGCCTGGCATGGACGCGTTCGTCCGCTTTCCTCCCCACCCGACAATACGACGCATTGCCAACTCTTTACCTTTGGTCGCCGCAACCTCCCCCGCCCCGGAGCCGGTTGTCACCGCGTACACGTCCTCTCCGTCGAAGGAGCACCATGTCCCTCCCCCTGACCCGTCGGATCGCCCGCGCCGCCCTCCTCCTCGCGGCCGGCGCAGCCCCCGTGGTCGGTGCGGCCGGCTCCGCGAGCGCCCTGGACCACGGCCTCGCGCCGACCGGCGCCCTGGGCAGCGTGACCGCCCTGGACACCGCGACCGCGAACGGCACCGTCGACAGCGCCTCGCAGACCGCGACCGGTGTCGTCGGCGAGGCCGGCGGCGAGGCGGTCGGCGCGGCCGCTCCGACCGCCGGCAAGGCCGTCGACGCGGCGGGGCGGACCGCCACCCCGCTCGCCCAGGAGGCCACCGGTGACGCCGCCGACAGCGCGGGCCGGCTCGTGACCAGGACCACCGAGAACCCGACCCAGGGCACCCTGGGCGGCCTGCCGCTGGGCGACTGACACGCGCGCGCACCGAACGGGTGAGGGCCCGGGGAGCGGACGCTCCCCGGGCCCTCACCCGTTCGCGCCGTCAGCGCAGGCGCTCGACCGCGGCCCGGACCCGCTCGTCCGTCGCCGTGAACGCGACCCGCACGAACCGGTCCCCCGCCTCGCCGTAGAAGTCGCCCGGCGCCACCAGGACGCCCTTCTCCGCCAGGTACGCCACCGTCTCCCAGCACGGCTCGTCCCGGGTCGCCCACAGGTAGAGGCTCGCCTCGCTGTGCTCGATCCGGAAGCCGTGCGCCTCCAGAGCCGTCCGCAGGGCGGTGCGCCGGGCCGCGTACCGCTCGCGCTGCTCCAGGACGTGCGCGTCGTCCCCGAGCGCCGCGACCGTGGCCGCCTGCACCGGGGCGGCGGTCATCATGCCGCCGTGCTTGCGGATCCGGAGCAGCTCGCCGAGCACCGCCGCGTCGCCCGCGACGAAGGCGGCCCGGTAGCCGGCCAGGTTGGAGCGCTTGGAGAGCGAGTGGACGGCGACGAGGCCCTCGTACGAGCCGCCGCAGACGTCCGGGTGCAGCACGGAGACCGGGTCGGCCTCCCAGCCCAGCTCCAGGTAGCACTCGTCGGACAGGACGAGGACGCCGTGCTCGCGCGCCCAGGCCACGATCCGGGTCAGCTCGTCCTTGCCGAGGACCCGGCCGGTCGGGTTGGACGGCGAGTTGAGCCACAGCAGCTTGACCGCGGCCGGGTCGAGGTCGGTGGTGGGGTCGTCGTAGACGACGGGCTCCGCGCCGCAGAGCCGCGCGCCGACCTCGTACGTCGGGTAGGCGAGGCGCGGGTGGGCCACCTGGTCGCCGGGGCCGAGCCCGAGCTGCGTCGGCAGCCAGGCCACCAGCTCCTTGGAGCCGACCACGGGCAGTACGTTCTCGTGGGCCATGCCGACCGCGCCCAGGCGCCGCTCGCACCAGCCGGTGAGCGCGTCCCGCAGCCCCTTCGTCCCCCAGACGGTCGGATAACCCGGGGAGTCCGCCGCGGCCACCAGGGCCTTCTGGATCAGCGCCGGGACCGGGTCGACGGGCGTGCCGACGGAGAGGTCCACGATTCCGTCCGGGTGCGCCAGGGCCGTCCTCTTGTACGGCTCCAGCTTGTCCCAGGGGAAGACGGGCAGGCGCGAAGAGACTGCGCTCACGGTTCTTGGCTCACTTCCTCGTACGTACGGGAAAACGCCTCGGTCCCGCACGGCGGACGGCGCCGTGCGGGACCGGAGTGCGGTCGATCAGCCGTTCTGCGGCGGCAGCGCGGCGATGAAGGGGTGGTCGCGCTCGATCAGGCCGAGCTTGGAGGCGCCACCGGGCGAACCGAGCTCGTCGAAGAACTCGACGTTCGCCTTGTAGTAGTCCTTCCACTCCTCCGGGGTGTCGTCCTCGTAGAAGATCGCCTCGACCGGGCAGACCGGCTCACAGGCCCCGCAGTCGACGCATTCGTCCGGGTGGATGTACAAGGACCGCTTGCCCTCGTAGATGCAGTCGACGGGGCACTCCTCGATGCACGCCTTGTCCTTGACGTCGACACAAGGCTGCGCGATGACGTAGGTCACGCTGTCGTTCCTCCTCGGTAGGGCTGGTCTGCGCGGGAGCGCGGCGTCGTCGATGCCCGCACCTAGTATCTCCGTTCTTGAGGGCGATCCGAACAGGAGGGGCGGAGAAGCTGTGGAATTCACCGGCGGAGGACGGCTCGAGGTCCGCATCACCAGCGCTGACGTGGGAAAACGTGTCTCCGTTCGGTATGTGACGGCCGAGGGTGTCGAGGGTGGGAAGTTCACGGACTCGGTCGGGGTGCTCACATCCTGGGACGCGGGTGTGCTGCTGATCACACGAAAGAGCGGTGCGGGCGTCCGCATCCCGGAATCGGCGCTGGTCGCGGGGAAGGTCGTACCGGCCGCCCCGGCCCGCCGCAGGGGCCCCGCGGCCACCTTCGCCGAGCTGGCCCGGGCGACGGCGCGCGCGTGGGAACCGCCGGAGAGCGAGCCGCTCGGGGAGTGGACCCTGCGGGCGGCGGGCGGGTTCACCCGGCGGGCCAACTCGGTCCTGCCGCTCGGTGATCCCGGCATGCCCGTCCCGGAGGCCCTGGAGCGCGTACGGGAGTGGTACGAGGCCCGGAAGCTGCCCGCGTTCGTGCAGGCCGCCACGGGCGCCGAGGGCACCCAGGAGCTGCTCTGCGCCGAGCTGGAGCGGCGGGGCTGGCGGCGCGAGGTCTCGGCGGAGGTACGGATCGGGGCCCTGGCGCCGGTCGGCGACGTGGACGCCGACGTGGCGGCCGTCCGCCTGGCGCGCACCGCCGACGAGACCTGGCTGAGCCGCTACCGGCGCTTCGGGGAGGTGGACGCCGCCGCCCGTGCCGTCCTCGCCTCGGGGCCGAGCGTGTGGTTCGCCTCCGTCCCGGGGCCGGGAGATGCCCCGGCGGCGATCGGGCGGTGCGTGGTGGACGGCCGGTGGGCGGGGTTCCTCGCCGTCGAGGTCGACCCGGAGCGGCGCCGGCGGGGGCTGGCGACCGCCGTCATGACGGCGCTGGCCCGGCGGGCCCTGGAGGAGGGCGCGTCGGCGGCCTGGCTCCAGGTGGAGACGGAGAACGACGGGGCGCGCGCCCTGTACGACGGGCTGGGCTTCGCGACCCATCACCACTACCACCACTACCGGTGGGCGGAGGCGTGAGCGAGGAGCCACCGGTGGAACCGGCCGGGCCGCCCGACCGGCGGCTGGAGTTCGCGGAGGAGGCACGCTCCGAGCGGCCCGACCTGGCCCGGCTCTGCCTGCTGATCGGCGCGGTGGCCGACCCGTCGGTCACCGAGGAGGACCTGCAGCGGGCGGAGATCGAGCTCGACCGGCTCGCCGGTCTGGTGCCGTACGCGACCCGGGTCACCGGTGACTGGGCCCGGGAGCTGGCCGCGCTCCTCGGCCGCCGCGAGGGCTTCGAGGGAGTGCCCGCGGACTACCAGCGCCTGGAGTCCTCGCTGCTGCACGAGGTGCTGCGGCGGCGCAGGGGGCTGCCGATCCTGCTGTCCGTGGTCTGGATGGAGGTGGCCCGCCGGGCAGGCGCGCCCGTGTACGGGCTCGGGCTGCCCGGTCACTTCGTGGTGGGGTTCGGGGACCCGGCCGAGCTGCACCTGGCCGACCCCTTCGCCGGCGGGCGGCCCCTGACGGGTGCGGACGCGGAGCTGCTCGTGGCGAGCGCGACCGGCGAGTCGCTCGACCGGTCGATGCTGCGGCCGGCGGAGCCGGGGGCGATCGTGCTGCGCATCCTGAACAACATCCGCGCGTGGGCGGCCCCGCGCCCGGAGCGCTCGGACGTGGCCCTGTGGGCGGTGGAACTCTCCCTGCTGCTGCCGTCCCACCCCGCCAGGCTCCGCTACGAGCGCGCGGAACTGCTGGTGCGGCGCGGGGACTTCCTGACCGGTGCGGCGGAGATGGAGGCGTACGCGCGGGTGATGGACGCCGTGGACCCGGAGGCGGCGGTCACGATCCGCCGCAGGGCGCAGGCGGCACGGGCCCGGCTGAACTAGCGGGTGTCCCGCCCGGGCCGTGCTCCCTGAGTGAAGGGGGCGGGGCGGCCGGATTCGAACCGGCGTCCTCCGAGATGGCATCGCGGTGCATTACCTCTGTGCTACGACCCCGCCTTGGGCGGAACCTTACGCGATGTCACCTCGGTGGCGCGATCGGTTTCCGGGGTGCCGACGGGTGGCGGGACACCCTCGCGTGGCACCGGGCGGTCGGCGGCTCCGGCGGCAGAATGGGCCCATGCCGCTGACCGCCGACATTCTCGTGGCCCTCGTCGCCCTGCTGCACGCCTGCATCCTGGTCATGGAGATGTTCCTGTGGCAGAAGGAGCCGGGCCGGCGATTCTCCGGCTTCGACGCCACGATGGCCCGTGAGACCGCGACCATGGCCGCCAACCAGGGGCTCTACAACGGTTTCCTCGCCGCCGGGCTCGTCTGGGGCCTCGTCGCCGACGATCCCACGGGCTTCCGCGTCCAGGTCTTCTTCCTGTCCTGCGTGGTGATCGCGGGCCTCTACGGAGCCGCCACCGCCAACCGCCGGATCCTCTTCGCCCAGGCCCTGCCCGGGGCGCTCGCGCTCTCCGCCGTCCTCGTCGCCGGCTGACCGGCCGGGGCCCGGGGAACGCCGGAGCCCCCGTCCGCAGGGGACGGGGGCCCGGTCACGGCGGCGGGGGCGGTCAGCCCTCGCCGCTGAGGTCGATCGTCCGGGTGCGCTCCGCGCGGGTCTTGCCGCGCAGCGCGTCCCGCATCACGTAGGCGACGTCGTCGGCGGACACCTCGTGCTTGGTGCCGTCACCCTTGGTGATCATGACTCCCTCGAAGGCACCGTCGAGGAGCCGCTCGATGGCCTTCTTGTCGTAGACCTCCACGAGGCGGCCGTCCACGGCCTTCATGGAGAGGATCTGCGGCAGGGACCGGGCCGGGCCGAAGTCGATCTGCTTCCCGCCCGCCTTGATCGTGATCAGGTCGGACATGGCCGGCTGGGCGAACTCCCGCATCGCACGGTCCAGCTCCGCCTTGGTGACGGTCGGCCGGCGGGTCGTCACGGGGAGCTCGACGACGTTGGGCGCGCCGGTCTCGACCTGGGCGCGGTAGGCGTCCCGGACCGAGATCATCGAGCGCTGGACGTCCAGCGCCTTGCCGGGCCTGCCCTCGACCGGGGTGACCTTGTTCGGGGAGAAGAGGATGGTGCCCTCGGTGGCCGAGGCGGAGGTGCCGGCCAGGTCACGCAGGGCGACGGCGAGCTTCTCCTCGTCGACGGGGAAGACCGGCTTGGCGACCCGTTCGCCGCCGAAGAGGGAACCGATGACCGAGACCGGGTTGTAGTCGCTGCCGGCGGCGGCGCGGACGGTCTCCTGGCTGTCCAGGGAGAGACCCGCCTTGTCGGGGGCCAGCTCCACCTTCTTGCCGCCGACGCTGAGCCGCAGCGGGGTGGTGGTCCGCTTGCCGAGGGCCGCCTCCAGCTTGTTGACGGCCTCCTCCTTCGTACCGCCGCCGATGTCCACGCCGAGGACGGTGGTGCCCTTGGGGACGTCGGAGTGGTTGAGGAGCAGTCCGGCGCCGTAGGCGACACCGGCGATGCCGACGAGGCCCGCGGCGGCCAGGACCAGCTTGGAACGGCCCTTCTTGCGCGCGGCGCGGCTCTGGGCGGGGGCGGCGGGGCGCGGGGCCGGCGCCGGGGTCTCCTCCGCGCTCCGCGCGGGGGCCGGCTCGGGCGTGCGGCGGGCGGCGGACGCGGGGACCGCGGGCATGCCGCTGGAGAGCGTGTCGCCGGAGACGTGACCGCCCTCGGCCGGCCGTCCCGGCGCGGGCCGGGGGGCCGGCTGCTGCGGGGTCAGGATCGCGGTGTCGTCGGACATCCGCGGCGCCCCCGCGCCGGGGCCGCCCTGGGGGCCCGTGGGTCCCTGCGGACCGGGGCCGCCGAACGTGGCGGTGCCGGTGGCCGGGCCGGTGGTGGGCCCGGCGGGCGCGCCGGCGGCCGGACCCGGGTGCCCCGTCGGACCGGCGAAGGGGCCGTCGTGGACCGGGGTGCCGTTCGGCGGGGTCTGCTGGTACCCGGGCGTGCCGGCGGCCGGGGTCCCGTCGTGCGCGGGGACGCCGGCGGCGGGCGTGCCGTCGTGGACCGGGGTGCCGTTCGGCGGGGTCTGCTGGTACGCGGGCGTGCCGGCGGCCGGGGTGCCCGTGTCGTACAGGGGGTTGCCCGGGGCCGCCTGCGAGGTGACCGGGCGGCTCGACGGGGTGCTGCCGACCGTCGGGACGCCGGAGGTCGCGGACCCGGCGAAACCGGTGCCCGGGGTCTGCCGCCCGGGGCCGGGCGCCGGCTTCGGGGCGGGCGCGGGCACGGGGGGCTGGGGCGACGCCGGGGCGGGCGCGGAGGCGGGCGCCTGGGCGGCCGGCTTGCGCGGGGCGAACCAGTCGCTGGTCCCCTTGGGCTTCGCCGGCGGCGGCTCCTCGGCGCGCGGCGGCTCCGGGGCCGCCTGCGGCTCGGGCTCCGGCTCCGGGGCCGGAGCGGCGGGTTCCGGCGCGGGCTCCGGCTCGGCGGACCCGGCGACGGGCTTGCGGACCACGACGGGCGGGATCGGCCGCGAACCCGGGATGTTGATCCGGATCCGGGTGGTCAGCGTGGTCTCGGTCTTGGGCTCCTCCGGCGGCGCGGGCGCGACGGGGCTCTCCTCCGGCGCGTCCTGCGTGGGGTGGAGCGACGGATACTGGCGGGATCCGTACGGCGGGGTCCCTGAGGGGTAGGCGGCTCCACCGCGCCCCTGGGCGCCGGAGGACGGGCTGTCAGTCTCTCGACCAGTTTCACGACTCAAAGCAGGATCTCCCGGTTGGCTCCGCCGCCCGCTCTTGCTGATGTTCGTTCCGACCCGGGCGGTTCGGCGGCGCGCACCACCATACTGGCCGCCGCCGTCTCGTACCCGACCCCTGGTCGGACCGCGACGGGCAATCCGGCCGAAGTCAGGGCGACCCCGGTCTCAAGTCGGCCTGTTCACGCGGCCGGACGGCCCGGCGCGGCGCGGGTGGCGCACATCACAGCGATCGCCATGCTGCCGAAGAGGTAGAGCAGCTCGGCCAGGCCGCCCCCGAACACTCCGTCGCCCTCGGGACGTCGGAAGCTGAGGAGGATGACGGCGATGAGCCAGCCGGCACCGGCGGTGACCACGGCGAACGGGCCGCCGACGGCGCGCAGCCCGCCGTAGAAGAGGCCGGCGGTGGCGAGCAGGGCCAGGACCAAGCCGCCGGGCAGCCAGGCGGCTTGGACGAGGGCGCCGGCGGTGCCGACGAGGGCGCCGAGGACGACGAGCAGGGTGTGGAGGGCGAAGCGGCCCGGGGAGAAGTTCACCGGTCGCTCACCCCGGCGAAGAGGTCGGTCTCGCGCTCGCCGGCGGGGGCGCCGGAGGCGCCCCGGACCAACTCGTAGTACTCGGTGGTGAGGATGGGCTGACCGAGGTCGTTGGAGAGGGCGAAGAAGGGGCCGTCCACGGCGACTTGGGTGGCGTGGGCGGCCATGGCGGCCGTCTTGCGGGCGGCGTGCGCGGGGTGGCCGCCGATCTCGGCGGTGACGCGGTCCTCGTCGACGACGCCGGGGACGTCGGAGAGGGCGGCGACGGCGGGGAAGGCGGAGCCCTCGGCGCGCAGCCGGGCGAAGCCGGCCTCCAGGACGGGGCGCGGGACGCGGTTCCAGTAGATCTTGGCGATGGTGTGGGCCGGGCCGAGATCGGGGCGGTACGCAGGGTCGGCGGCGAGGTCGGCGGCGCGCATGGCGACCCGGTGGGCCTGGATGTGGTCGGGGTGGCCGTAGCCGCCGTCCGGGTCGTAGGTGACGAGGACCTGGGGGCGGGTCTCGCGGACGATCTCCACGAGGTACGGGGCAGCCTCGTCGACGGGGGTGCTCCAGAAGGCGCCGGGGCGCTCGTTCTGTTCGGCTCCCCTCATCCCCGAGTCGCGGAAGCGGCCCGGGCCGCCGAGGAAGCGGTGGTCGGTGACGCCGAGCTCGGCCATGGCGGCGGCGAGTTCGCCCGCGCGGTGGGGGCCGAGCCGGTCCTCCCGGTCCGGCGCCAGGTGGGCGAGGCCGGGCGGGATGACCTCGCCCTCCTCGCCCAGGGTGCAGGTGACCAGGGTGACGAGGGCCCCCTCGGCCGCGTACCTGGCCATGGTGGCGCCGTTGTTGATCGACTCGTCGTCCGGGTGCGCGTGCACGAGGAGCAGACGACGGGCGGGAAGCTCGGTCATGGACCCAGCCTACGAGGCGGGGCCGCCGGCGGACCGGCGGCCTGCCCGGCTCAGAACTTGAGGCCGCCGATCATGCCCGCCACGTTGGTGGTCAGGGTGCTGATGGACGGGGCGATGGACGAGCTCGCCAGGTAGAAACCGAGGAGCGCGCAGATCGCCGCGTGTCCAGCCTTCAGCCCGGATTTCCGGATCAGCAGGAAGACGACGATCGCCAGCAGCACCACCACGGAGATCGAGAGTGCCACGGCGGTTCACCTCCACACTTCTTCGGTCGGATGGTCGAGCGGTTCGGTCAGGCTGCATGTGCCGGGCGGATACCTACCCACCCAGTGCTACGGATCATAACTATCCGTGCCATCGCATCGATCGGCGGACGGAGGCACAGAGGGGGCGCACAGCGCTGTTTTCAGCCGTGCGTGTGCCTCCGGTCGCGCTCCCCCGTCATCGAACGGGCTGGACGGAGGCCTTTTCAAGGGCCGTTGGCGGCCGTCAGGGAATGGCCGAATTCCTCGCCTCGGAAGTCCGCTCGCGACCGGGACGGTGGGGTACGGGCCGCCGGGCGTCTCACCAGCCGGGCGGGCGTGGGGAGGGCGGAGCCGGGGGAAGCGCGCCCGCCGCGGCGTACGGCGCTCCGGGCGGTACCGGGTCGGGGGCGCCGCGCCCGGCGAGGAGCGCGAGGACGGCGAGGCCGGCGAGCAGGGCGAAGAGGGAGCTGAGGGCGTGGAGCGTGCCGGCGGTGGTCACGTCGGCGAACCGGGGCGGCGTCTCGTACCGGATCAGCTGCACCACCTGCGCCAGGCCGCCGCCGGTGAGGAGCCCGCCGGCGAGGAGGCCGAAGGCGCGGGTGTGGCGGGCGCGGGCGAGGGCGGAGATCCCGGCGGTGAGGTGGAGGGCGGCGAGGACGGCGGCGAGCCAGCCCGGGGGGACGCCGAGGGCCGGCCGGGCGACGGACCGGCCGCCGGTGAACCGGTCGACGGTGATCTCCAGGGGCAGTTCGGTGGCCCAGTACGCCTCCCAGAGGGTGCCGGCGGCCGCGGCCGTGACGAGGAGGGCGCCGGCGGTGGCGGCGGGGCCGGTGCGCGGGCGGGTGGGCAGCGGTTCGCGGGCGGAGCGGGGCGGGCGCCGCCCGGCGACGGCGGTGACGACGAGCCCGGTGGCGAGGGCGAGCTGGAGGAGGGCGGTGACGAGGGCGCCGGTGCCGGACGCCCACAGGCCGGGGAGGCGCAGGGCCAGGGTGACCGCCCCGGTGGCGGCGAGCGCGGAGGCGGCGTGCCGGGAACGGAGGGCGGCGACGGCGGTGACGGCGGTGGCGAGCAGGAGCAGCGGTTCGACGAGGGAGGTGTGCGGCCGGCCGCCCGCGAGGGGGGCGTGGTCCCCGGCCCAGTACCGGACGAGGGCGAGGGGTGAGCCGAGGGCTGCCAGGTCCCTGAGGATCCAGACGGCGGACATGAGGACGAGCGCGGCGCAGAACGCGGCGCCGGTGAGACGTGCCGGGCGTGTCACAGTCACGGTCCCGATCCTCTCGGTCGTCCCCGGCCGGGACAAGCGGTTCCGCGCCCCCGGCGTTCAGGGCCGGTCGGGGTCCCGGTAGAGGCTGGCGCCGCCCCGGGGACCGGCCGGGCCGTGGTCCGGCTCCTCGGGCGGGACGACCTGCTTCTCCTCGGCGAAGTGGCAGGCGGAGTCGTGCCGGGCGGGGCTGTCGGCGTCCCGGAAGGCGGCGGGGACGGCGAGGAGGGGCACTTCGAGGGCGCAGCGTTCCTGGGCCTTCCAGCAGCGGGTGCGGAAGCGGCAGCCGGAGGGGATGTTCGCCGGGGAGGGCACGTCGCCGGTGAGGATGATCCGCTCGCGGTGGGCGCGGGCCTCGGGATCGGGCACGGGGACGGCGGAGAGCAGGGCCTGGGTGTAGGGATGGGTGGGGTGTTCGTAGATCTCGGCGTCGGTGCCGATCTCGACGATCCGGCCCAGGTACATGACGCCGACCCGGTCGGAGATGTGCCGGACGATCGACAGGTCGTGCGCGATGAAGATGTAGGACAGGTCGAACTCGTCCTGCAGCTTCTCCATCAGGTTGATGACCTGCGCCTGGACGGAGACGTCCAGGGCGGAGACCGGCTCGTCGGCGACGATGATCTCGGGGCGCAGGGCGAGGCCGCGGGCGATGCCGATGCGCTGGCGCTGACCGCCGGAGAACTGGTGCGGGTAGCGGTTGATGTACTCGGGGTTCAGACCGACGACGTCGAGCA
>NZ_JAPSIW010000178.1 GCF_031178505.1 Streptomyces sp.
ACCGCGGTCTGTCTGACCTCGCTGTTCCAGGTGGTGCAGAACCAGGACTGGGGCTACCGGCCGGTGCAGGAGGTCGGTTCCGTGCGGGCCGAGGACCCCTGGTGGCTCGCGCTGCTGCGGACCCCGCTCTCCCTCTTCGTACCGGCGCTCGACCTGCCCGTGTGGGGCGCGCTCGCGCAGATCCTGCTGGTGTTCGGGATCGCCGAGATCTGCCTGGGGCGCCGGCGGACGCTCGGCGTCGCCCTGCTCGCGACCCTCGGCGGCACCCTGTACGCGCGCCTGGGCATCGCGCTCGGCCCCGGCACCCCGCTCGGCCTGCCCGCCTCGGACGCGCTGGTCGTCGACACCGGGCCGTCGGCGGCGGTGGTCGGTCTCGCCGTGTACGTCTGCCACCGGCACGGGGCCTTCTGGACCGGGGCGGCCGTGGTGCTCGCGATGGTGATCGAGGCCGTCGTCAAGCCGAACCTCGCCGGCAAGGAGCACCTCGCGGCCATCGCCGCCGTCCTCGCCCTCATGGCCGTCGAGGCGTGGCGGAGGCGGTCACGGACGGGCGGTCAGGAGGAGGGGCCCCGGCCCGGGACGCGTTCCTGGAAGCCGCCGATCAGGTCCTGAACCCGCCGCCGCACCTTCGTCCAGCGCCGGTCGTGCCGGTAGGTGCGGACGCGGGAACGGGCCCGGGCACGGTGGCGCCGGCGGTAGAAGTGGCGGGACCACCAGGAGCCGGGGCGGGCGAGGCGGACCGCGCCGACGATCGCGACCAGGGGCACCAGGATCCCGAGGACCGCCATCCGGAGCTTCCCCTTGACCAGGGTGATCAGGACCAGGAGGAAGTTCAGGACCAGGGTGAGGACGAAGCCCGCCCGGTCCTGCCGTTCCTCGGCGGTCATGTCGTCCACGCCCAGCGGGGAGAAGCCGGCGAGGACCAGCAGGGCCAGGGAGGCGGTGAGGACGACCGCCTCGACGCTCTTGCGGCCCGCGTCCGTCCAGTACACGTCGTCCAGGTGGAGGATGAGCGCGAACTCGTCCAGGACGAGCCCCGCCCCGACCCCGAAGACGACGGCGAGGACGGCGGCGCCCACGCCGTGGCGGCCACTGGCGACCGCGCCGAATCCGCCGAGGACGGTGAGGACCACGCCGGGCACGACGTGATGGATGTGGAGGCCTCCGGAGGAGACGTTCCCGAAGGGGCCCTTGCCCGCCCGGATGAGCCGGGTCACCGTCCGCGTGACCAGGAAGGTCACGACGAACGAGGTCAGCGCGAGGAGCAGGGGGAGCTTCCCCGGCTCCAGGATGTTGCGGGAGAACCAGTGACCCATGCCACCCCGTTCCGATTCGCGCCGAATGCACCGTACGGGCAATCTATCCCCCCGGGGGCGGCGATTACCCTGCCCGGATGGACGGCCTGCGCTTCGCCTTCGGCACCCTCACCGTGCTCCCCGCCCGCATCACCCGCTGGGACCGGGACGCGGCGCGGGCGGGCATGCTCTG
Organism: Streptomyces sp.; assembly: GCF_031178505.1. Lineage (GTDB taxonomy): Bacteria > Actinomycetota > Actinomycetes > Streptomycetales > Streptomycetaceae > Streptomyces > Streptomyces gulbargensis. Next base: position 1,489 of record NZ_JAPSIW010000178.1, read on the forward strand.
CGCGCCCCTCGCGGGACTGGTCGTCGGTCTCGCCGCCGCCGTGCCCGGCGGCCTGCTCCTGCTGCTCGGCTCGGGACCCCTCCTCGCGGCCGTCGTCACCACGGCCGTCCCGGCCCTGCTGACCCGCGGCCTGCACCTGGACGGCCTCGCGGACACCGCCGACGGCCTCGGCAGCGCCAAGCCCGCCGAGGACGCGCTGCGCATCATGAAGCAGTCCGACATCGGCCCCTTCGGCGTCATCTCCCTGGTCCTCGTGCTGCTGGCCCAGGTCGCCGCCCTGTACGCCCTGTACGAGCAGGGATGGGCGCACGGCGCGGCCGGCGCGGTCCTCGCCGCGACCGTCGCCCGGCTCGCCCTCACCCACGCCTCCCGCCACGGCGTCCCGGCCGCCCGGCCCGAGGGCCTCGGCGCGATCGTCGCCGCCACGGTCCCGGTCCGGTCCGCGACCGCCGCCACCGCCGCCGTCCTGGTGCTGTGCGCCCTCACGGGCGCGTTGTTCTCCCCGTACGACGCGGTCCGCGACGTCCTCGCCGCCGGCGCCGGCCTCGCCGCGGCGGCCCTCCTGCTGCGCCGCTGCGTCCGGCGCTTCGGCGGGGTGACGGGCGACGTCTTCGGCGCGGTGGAGGAGGCGGCCGTGACCGTGACGCTGGTGGCGCTGACGCTGGGTTAGGCCGTGTCTTTCGGATCTTGCCGGGCTCGCGGCCTGATCCAAAAGACACGGCCTAGGCCGACCCGCTCAGCAGGGCTGGCGCCAGGCGTCCAGCTCGTACCGTTTCCGCATCGAACCGAGGCCCAGCCGGCGGGCCTCGGGACAGAACTGTGAGGTCTTCAGCTCGTACTCGACGTGGAAGACCGGCTTGCCCGCCTTCACGAACGGGGTGAGCAGGTCGCACTCCTCGTACTGGGCGCACTGTTCGTTGACCGCGAAGTCGAAGTCCGGGAGCAGCTCCGGGATCTGCTCCAGGTCGTTCTTGAGGCCGACGGCGAGACCCCGGTCGTGGGCCAGGCGGGCGATCAGGCGGTTGTAGCGGAGCTGGTCGGCGGCGGTGAGGGGGAAGCCGGTGCGGTTGAGGTAGCCGTCCATGTTGTCGGGTTCGACGGCGTCGAAGCCCTTGTCGCGGCACATGTCGAGGCGGGCGGCCATGAGGGGTTCGAGGACGTCGGTGCGGCGGATGTCGAGCCAGCGCTCCCCCGGCCAGCCGTTGCCCTCGCCGAGGACGGAGCGGGGGAAGCGGCCGGCGTCGGGGCGGAAGTCCTCCCAGGCGCCGGTGGACAGGTAGCAGATGACCTTGCGGCCCCTGCGGTGCAGGTCGGTGACCGTGGCGGCCGGGTGTTCGAAGCCGTCGATGTCGTACACGGGGACGTCGACGGCGGGGTCGAGCCGCCCGCTGAGCTGCCACTGCCAGGCGAGGCCGGGTTTCGGTCGCCACCGCTCCCCCGGGCGCTTCGGGTCGGGGTCGGGGCCCGCCGTGCACGCGGCGAGGAGGAGCAGCAGGACCGCGAGCAGCGGAAGGGGGCGTCTCATCGGGCGGGCTCCGGGAGGTGGGGCAGGGTGCCCCACGGGTGGGCGCCGGTGCCGGGGACGGCGCAGTGGACGGGGGCGGTGGGGCGGACGCCGGGCGGGGCCGCGTACACGAGGTGGCAGTGGCCGTCGGCGGCCGGCGGTTCGAGGGTGCGGTACGTGTCCCAGGGGCCCTCGAAGGTGACGAGGAGGTCGGCGAGCTCCGCGTACCCCGGGTCGGGCGGGGTGCCGTGGTTGAACACCAGGGTCGTGGCCCCGGCGGCGCGGGCGGCGACGGCGAGTCCGCGGTGGTGCGGCAGGGCGGCGGGCGCGGTGGCCACCTGGTCGAGGAAGGCACCGTCGGCGCCGTACCAGTCGCGGTGGCGCAGCAGCTCGGTGACGATCTCGCCGTGCGGGCGGCGGCCGTAGTCGGTGTCGGCGTAGCCGAGGACCCGCACGCCGGCGGCGCGCAGCCCGGCCGCGACCTCGGCGAAGGCCGGGTCGGGTGCCGGGCCCGCGCCGTCGGCCGGATTCAGGACGACGCCGTACAGGGCGGGCGCGGCGGCGAGCAGGGCCGCCCAGGCGTCGGGGCGGTCGGCGGGGTGCTCGTAGAAGGGCACGAGGAGAGAGGGCGTCATGGTCCGTCTGCCGGGGTGCGGGGGCGGGGGTCGGGGGGGGGGGGCGGTGGGCCGTATCAGCAGAGCACAGGTGAGGGCCGCCAGCACGGCGGCCGCTCCCCCGGTGGCGGCCGGGCCGGCGGCCGGCGCGGCCGTGGCCGCCGCGGCGGCGAGCAGGCACACGGCGGCGGCCCCCAGGACCGCGCCGAAGGCCTGGAGGAGCAGGCCGAGCCAGAGCACCGCGCCGATGAGGAGCAGGGTGACAAGACGGGGGACGGCCGGCCAGGAGGCGCCGGGCCAGAGGGCGGTGACGGCGAGGGTGAGCGCGGTCAGGACGGCGAGATAGGCGCCGAGGCAGAGGGCGAGCACGCCCGTCACGGCCCGGCGGAAGGCGCGGGCGGTGCCGAGGGTGTGGAGCCGGTGGAGACTGCCGCCGCGGAAGCGGTGCAGCAGCCATTCGGCGGGCCCCATGGAGAGGGTGAGGGCGAGGACCGCCGCGGCGCCGCCGGCCGGCGGGTCACCGAGGCCGGCGTGGAGGACGAGGAGGCCGCTGCCGAGCCCGAAGAGGCCGTACGGGAGGGAGGCGGCGAGCGGCGGTCCGCCGCGGCCCCGCGCTCCGCGCCGCGCGCCGGGCCGCAGGACGAGCGCGGCGAAGGTGAGGGCGGCGGTGAGCGAGCTGATCAGGAGGGCGGCCCGCAGGGGGCCGGGCAGGTCCCAGCGGAGGGCGGGGACGGCGCCGGCGAGCGGCAGGAGGGCGTGGAGGAGGGCCCGTTCGCGGCCGAGGACCAGCAGGACGGTGGCGGCGGCGAGGTACAGGGACTGTCCGGCGGCGAAGACGGCGGCGGGGGCCTCGCCGGGCGCGGCGGCCGCGAGGGCGACGGCCGTTCCCGCGAGGGCGCCGGCGGGTGCGCCGGTGAGCAGGGCGCGGGCGGCGGCGGGCCGGTCGCCGAGGCCGAGCCAGGTGTACGCGCGGTGGGCGAGGGCCTGGTTCCACGTCCAGCCGGTGAGGGCGCCGGCGAGCAGCGGGACGGTGCCGGCGGGGAGGCCGTACCGGCCGTGTTCCCCGGCGAGCAGGGGCGCGGCGAGGACGTGGGCGAGCCCGGGGAGGGCGAAGACGAGGCCGCGCAGGAGGCAGCCGGTGAGCCCGGTGTGCCAGGGGGGCGCGGGCGGGGCCTGGGGTTCGGGGTGGCGGCGCTCGACGCGTGCGTACAGGTCCTCGGCGAGGGCGAAGGAGTCGGCGCGGCCGTAGGTGAGCCGGATGTGGTCGTCGGTCATGCCGTCGGACTCCAGGAGGGCGGCCACCTCGTCGGGGTGCACGGCGGCGGCGACGAACCCGTCGAGGCGCTCGGCGAGCTCGTCGAGCGGGTCGGGGGCGAGGCACGCGGCGCCCGCGGGGGCGCGCTCGCGCCGGGGGACGGCCGGGAGGGTGTCGGGGCCGGCCGGGGGGCTCGGCCGGAGGGAACCGCTCATACCGGGGTGCCTCCCGCGAGGAGGGCCGCGCGGGTGCGGCGGGGGGCGGGGACGCTCAGGCGCGGGGGTGGGGGCGCGGTCGGGGGGGCGGGCGGCCCGGGGCGGGCGGCGGCGAGTTCGCGGTAGATGCGGCGGAAGCCGTCGACCGAGCGGTTCAGGGTGAAGCGGTCGATGACGCGCTGCCGGGCGCGGCGGCCGAGTTCGGCGCGGCGGGCGCCGTCGCGGAGGAGCGCGGTGACGGCGGCGGCCATGACGGCCGGCTCGCGGGGCGGGACGACGACGCCGGTGTCGCCGACGGCCTCGCGGACGCCGCCGACGTCGGTGGAGACGGTGGCCCGGCCGCAGGACATGGCCTCGATGAGGGAGAAGGGGAAGCCCTCGCTGATGGAGGAGAGCATGACGACGCTGCCGGCGGCGTAGGCGGAGGGGACGTCGGAGACCCGGCCCTCGAAGGAGATGCCGTCACCGACGCCGACTTCGGCGGCGAGCTTCTCCAGTCGGGTGCGGTAGTCCTCGTTGCCGGCGGGGACGGGGCCGAACAACCGCAGGCGCAGCGCGGGGAGTTCGGCGCGGCAGATGGCGTAGGCCCGGATGAGGGTCTCCAGGTCCTTGATGGGGTCCACGCGCCCGCACCAGCTGAGGGTGGGGGTCCCGGGTTCGGGTCCGGCCTCGGGGAAGAGGGCGGGGTCGACGCCGTTGTGGACGGTTCGGATGCGGTCGGCGGGGGCTCCGCCGCGTTCCTCCCAGCGCCGGTTGTACTCGTTGCAGGGGGTGATGAGGTCGGCCTTGCGGTAGCCGAGGGTGTTGAGCTCGCGGTGGAAGCCGAGCATGAGGGCCTTGACGGGCCAGCGCTGGGTCTCCGTGCGGTGGCCGAGGTACCGCTCGCGGAGGTAGATGCCGTGTTCGGTGAGCAGGAAGGGCGCCCCTTCGAAGTGCTGCGCGGCGAGGGCGGGCAGCGTGGCGAGGCCGCTGGAGACGGCGTGGGCCACGCTGCCGCCGGATATCCGGGCGGCGAGCGGGCGCAGGGCGTGTTCCAGCAGGTCGGTGGCGGTGAGCGCGTCGTGGACGGTGGGCCGGGCCGCGAGGGTCGGCAGGTGGGGCATGGTCCAGATCCACATGAGGGAGCGGAGGGCGGCTTCGGAGCGCAGGGCCGCGGTGAGGTGGCCCTGCCGGGCGAGGGCGGCGAGCTCGTAGAGACCGGTGCCGAAGTCGTAGCCCGCCCCGGGATCGAGCAGGGCGAGGAGGAAGCGTTCGTACGTGTCGAGGAAGCGGCGGCGCTCGCGGGCCCGCGGGGCCCGGCGCGCGCGGCGGGGCGCGGCCGGTCCGCGCGGGTGGCCCCAGAGGGGGAACGCGGTGTGCCGGGTGACGTTGGGCGGCAGCTCCCAGGTGACGGGTTCGCGGCCGCTGCCGGTGAGGGCGAGGATCTCGAAGGTGACCTCGGGCATGCCCCGGACGAGCTGGTCGCACCAGGTGCTGACGCCGCCGTGGACGTGCGGGTAGGTGCCTTCGGTGAGCATGGTGACGTGACGGCCACTGCTCGGCATGTGGGTGTCCCCCCAGGACGTGCGGGTCAGGCGGTCGGGAGCGTGAGCGTGACGGAGGTGCGGAGCAGTTCCGGTGTGATCCAGGCGGAGCGGCTGCCGGCGTAGGCCTCGCCGAAGGGGGCGGAGCCGAGGACGAGTTGTTTGCGGGTGCCCTCGGGGGCGGTGACGGGGGCGGCGACGCCGGCGGGGGCCCGCACGGTCACGGTGGAGCCCACCCGGTAGGCGGTGACCTGGCCGGCGGCGAGGGCACGGTCCCAGGCGGCGCGGCGGTTCAGTTCGGCGCCGACGTCCCGCTGACGGGGGTTCACCAGGGGCGTGTTGGCGGCGAAGAGGGCCCGGTGGTCGGCGAGGACCTGGTCGAGGACGGGGTAGAGGAGGCGCTCCTCGGCCAGGTTGGACTGGTGCGCGTAGTGCGGGCGCGGGTCGTTGGCGAGGACGTGGGAGAAGGCGGTGCGCGCTTCCCTGGGGGCGATGTGGGTGGCGTAGCCGGTGGTGGTGTCGAGGGGTGCCGGCAGGCAGGAGGAGGCCGGGTCGGTCTCGCAGATGCCGCTGCCGCCGTCGGCCCGGGAGGTGTAGATCCAGTTGTACTCGTCGGTCATCTCGGCGGCCGTGCCGACGTTGTAGTACACGTTCATGGGGTGGCGGGGCACGGTGCGGGCGGCGCCGACGGCCCGCTGGCCCGGTTCACGGGAGTTGTCGCTCGCGATCCACGTCACGCCGTTGTCGGCGAGGGCCCCGGCGAGGTGCGGGTTGTCGACGGGCTGCTGGGGCAGGGTGCGCAGGCCGGAGTGCTCGCCGGTGACCAGTTCGGAGCGGTCGACGGGGATGCCCTTGCCGGCGGCCCAGGTGAGGTTGTTCCTGATCTCGGCGGAGAGCTGGGAGCGGCCGACCCACAGGGTGTTGCCGGCGGCGTCCTTGGCGCACCGCCAGGGGACGACGCTGTTGTCCTGCACGCAGCCGAGGAAGGGGTGGGTGTAGGTGTGGTTGATCCACCGGTACTGGGCGCGGTCGGCGATCAGCCGGGCGGCGAGCGGGTCGGTGCCGCCGTGCGCGGTCTTCCACTGCTCGCCCTGGCCGCCGTTGTAGACCATGTCGAGGGTGAAGCCGGAAGCTTTCTGCCAGGCGGCGGCGTACGTGGCGTCGGCGGCGGTCATGCGGATGGGGTTGCCGGCGGTGCCGCCGCCCGCGCAGTCCAGGTCGCCGGGGGTGCAGTTCCGGACGGGGTCCCAGCGGGCGTCGGGGGCGAGGACGTCGTCGACGTGGACGGAGAAGTAGTGGCGGCTGCGGCCGAGGTGGACGCCCTGGGTGAGCCAGTCGACGATGCCCCGGGCGAGGGCGCGGAACTGCCGCTGGTGCCGGTTGTGGGCGAAGGTGACGACGAGTTCGCGCCGCCCGTCGGCGGCGTACTCGCCGACGAGGCTGGCCCGGCCGCCGCCCTCGACGGGGAGGTCGAGATAGCTGGTGTAGCCGGGGCGGGGGCGTCCCGCGTAGCCGTAACTCTCGGAGACGGCCGGATCGTTGTCCTCGAAGACGAGCGGTCCCGCGAGGTGGCGGAAGGGGCCGGCCTTGCCGGCGGCGGTGACCGTGGTGGTCGCGCCGTCGAGGACGCCGGAGTAGCCGCCCTCGCTCGGATACTCGAGGCCGACGCCGGGGTGGGACCAGGTGTAGGCGTCGACCTGCGGGATGCCGAAGGTCCGCTCGTACGCCTGGAGGGCCCGGTGCTCGGCGGAGTCGGGGCCGAAGGCGCTCTCGTGGGGCAGGACGACGCCCTGGTACTTGGCGCGGGGCCGGCCGGTGGCGGCGTCGGCCGGGTCGCTGAGGAAGGCGGCGTCGACGACCGGGCGGTTCGGGTCGGCGAGGTCGAGCCTGCGGTACGGGACGCCGGAGCCCTTCAGCTCGGCGAGGATCGCGTCCACGGCGCTGCCGCCGTCGTCGACGACGAGGACGGTCAGGTCGACGCGGGGCGCGGGGGCCGCCGCCCGGGCCGGGTGTGCCGGGAGCGCCGGGTGGGCTGCCACGGCCTGCGGCACGGTGGTGGCGAGGAGCGCGACGGCGGTGGCGAGCAGGACGGCGCGGGGCGCCGTTCTCGGTGCGGACGTGCGGATGCGGCCGGATTCCACGGCTGGTGTCCCCCCTCGGTGGGCCCGCCCCGGGCAGGGGGAGGCCTGTGGCGATGACGCGGATGGCGCAAGGGCGGCGGAGCGCCGCGCTTGCGTGACGAGGCGAGTGTGGCGGGGCCGCGGGGCCCGGGAAGGTAAACATGAAAGAGACACCACGGATGAGTGAATTGCGGCCGCCGTGAGCGAACCGGACGGGCGAGCGTAGGCTCGTTCCCGGCGCTCTCCGGGCCGAAATACGATGCGGCGGGCACGGTCGGCCCATCCCTCGACCGCCACAGAACTCAATGGAAGCGAGATTTCACCACCGTGACTGCTCTCACTCTCAGCACTGCCGGTGCGGCGACGCTCCGCGCCGACGCCCTCGTGGTCGGCGTCGCGAAGTCCGGTAAGACCCTGGTCGTCGCCCCGGGTGCCGAGGCCGTCGACAAGGCGTTCGACGGCCGGCTCGCCGCCGTCCTGGAGACCCTGGGCGCCACCGGTGCCGAGGGTGAGGCCACCAAGGTGCCCGCCCCCGCCGGTCTGAAGGCCCCGCTCGTCGTGGCCGTCGGCCTGGGCGCCGCTCCCGAGGACGGCGAGGCGTACGGCGCGGAGGCGCTGCGCCGCGCCGCCGGTACCGCCGCCCGTCTCCTGCACGGCACGAAGAAGGCCGCGTTCGCGCTTCCCGTCGCCGCCGCCGAGGACGCCGGGGCCGTCGCCGAGGGCGCGCTGCTCGGCGCCTACGCCTTCACCGCGTACCAGGCCGGGCAGGACGCCAAGGACGCGAGGAAGCCGCTGGCGGAGGTCGCCCTCCTCGGCGCCAAGCCGCGCGACAAGGCCTACAAGGCCGCCGCCGAGCGCGCCCAGGCCGTGGCCGAGGAGACCAACCGCGCCCGTGACCTGATCAACATGCCGCCGAACGACCTGACCCCGGCCGCCTTCGCCGCCGCCGTGCAGACCGCGGGCAAGGAGCACGGCCTGAAGGTCCAGGTCCTCGACGAGCGGGCCCTGGCCAAGGGCGGCTACGGCGGCATCCTGGGCGTCGGCGCCGGCTCGGAGAACCCGCCGCGCCTGGTCCGCGTCGCCTACACGCACGCGAAGGCGGAGAAGACCCTCGCCCTGGTCGGCAAGGGCATCACCTACGACTCGGGCGGCATCTCCCTGAAGCCGGCCGGCCACAACGAGACGATGAAGTGCGACATGAGCGGTGCCGCCGCCGTGTTCGCCACCGTCGTCGCCGCGGCCCGCCTGGGCCTGGAGGTCAACGTCACCGGCTGGCTGGCGCTCGCCGAGAACATGCCGTCCGGCTCGGCCACCCGCCCCGGTGACGTCCTGCGCATGTACAGCGGCAAGACCGTCGAGGTCCTCAACACCGACGCCGAGGGCCGCCTGGTCCTCGCCGACGCGCTGACCAAGGCCTCCGAGGAGCACCCGGACGCGATCGTCGACGTGGCGACGCTGACCGGCGCGATGGTCCTGGCGCTGGGCAACCGCACCTTCGGCATCATGGCCAACGACGACGACTACCGCACGGCGATCCACGAGATCGCCGAGGAGGTCGGCGAGCAGTCCTGGCCGATGCCGCTCCCCGCGGACCTGCGCAAGGGCATGGACTCCCCCACCGCCGACATCGCCAACATGGGTGAGCGAATGGGCGGCGGTCTGGTCGCCGGACTCTTCCTCCAGGAGTTCATCGGCGAGGGCATCACCTGGGCGCACCTGGACATCGCGGGCCCGGCCTTCCACGAGGGCGCCCCGTACGGCTACACCCCGAAGGGCGGCACCGGCTCCTCGGTGCGCACGCTGGTCCGGCTCGCCGAGCTGACCGCCGCCGGCGAGGTCTGACCCTCCCCTTCCTCCAGGGGCCGGCCGGCCCCGCGGCCGGGGC
>NZ_JAPSIW010000871.1 GCF_031178505.1 Streptomyces sp.
TCAACTAATCTGGCGTTGATTTTTGGCACGCTGTTGAGTTCTCAAGGTGCGGACGCTTCCTTCGTACTGACCCTCTCGGGCTTTCCTCCGGGCGCTTCCTTCGTTTCCAGCTTAGCAGATCTGATTTCCTTCTCTGCCACCCGCTGGAGCGGGCTGCCGGGGCAGGGAATTCGCTTTCGCGCTTTCCGTTTCCTCGGCGGGGTCAAACATTACCAGGCTTTCTCCGGCCCCCTGACCACTCCCCGGCGAGCTGACGCACGCAGAGGTGTAGACCACTGGGGTTAGGATCTGAGCTTGATGGGTGCTGCCGACCCACGGCTCAAGGCCGCGCTGGGGTCAGGCAGGAGTACGACAGTACATCCCACCGTCAGTAGAGGCAAATCGTTTCGGGTAGTCCGTAGGTCCGCCAACTGGTACGTCTCGTGCGGAACTAGGACTTCCCATGACATACGCTTCAGGACAGTACGCCGTCCAGGACAGGTAGTGACGGCGCCACACCATCTCCGCCCCTGGGAGGCTTCCCATGTCAACCGTGACGTCGCCACTCGCTGGACGCGCCATCGGTCTCGCCGCCGTTCCCGACCCGGTCTTCTCCGGTGCGATGGTCGGGCCCGGCACCGCCATCGACCCCGTACGCGAACCCTCCGAGGCGGTCTCCCCCGTCGACGGGGTCATCGTCTCCATGCACCCGCACGCCTTCGTCGTCGTCGACGGTGAGGGCCACGGCGTCCTCGTCCACCTCGGCATCGACACCGTGCAGCTCAACGGACAGGGTTTCGAGCTGCTCGTGAACAAGGGCGACACCGTGCGGCGGGGACAGGCCGTCGTGCGCTGGAACCCGGCCGAGGTCGAGGCCGCCGGCAAGTCCCCCGTCTGCCCCGTCGTGGCCCTCGAGGCCACCGCGGACTCCCTCTCCGCCGTCCAGGAGGACGGCGAGGTGAAGGCCGGCGACCAGCTCTTCCACTGGAGCTGAGCCGGCCCCGTCCTCAGGACGGCCAGGAGTTCGACAATCAACACGGCGGCCCGGGCCGCCGCACTATCGGAGACGGGTGAGATGGAGACAACGCTGCGAGGCGTCGGCGTCAGCCACGGAGTGGCGATCGGCGAGGTCCGGCACATGGGCACGGCGGTCCTCGAACCGCCGGCCAAGCAGATTCCGGCCGACGAGGCGGAGCGCGAACAGGGGCGCGCCCGCCAGGCCGTGGAGGCCGTCGCCGCGGACCTGATCGCACGGGGCAACCTGGCGGGTGGTGAAGCCCAGGCCGTGCTGGAGGCCCAGGCCATGATCGCCCAGGACCCGGAGCTCATCGCCGACGTGGACCGGCGGATCGCGGTCGGCAGCACGGCCGAGCGCGGAATCTACGACGCGTTCTCGCACTACCGCGAGCTGCTCGCGGGCGCCGGTGAGTACATGGCCGGCCGGGTCGCGGACCTGGACGACGTGCGGAACCGGATCGTCGCGCGGCTGCTCGGCGTGCCCATGCCGGGCGTGCCGGACAGCGACGAGCCGTACGTCCTGATCGCGCGGGACCTGGCGCCCGCGGACACGGCGCTGCTCGACCCGGCGCTCGTGCTCGGTTTCGTGACCGAGGAGGGCGGGCCGACCAGCCACAGCGCCATCCTCGCGCGGGCTCTGGGCGTGCCGGCCGTGGTGGCGCTGCCGGGTGCCGGTGAGCTGGCCGAGGGCACGATGATCGCCGTGGACGGCTCCACCGGTGAGATCTTCGTGGAGCCGAGCGAGGAGAAGAAGGCCGAGCTGACCAGGGCCGCCGCCGAGCGCAAGGCCGCGCTCGCCGCGTCCAGCGGTCCCGGTGCCACCTCGGACGGGCACAAGGTGCCGCTCCTCGCCAACGTCGGCGGTCCGGGGGACGTACCGGCGGCCGTGGAGGCCGGTGCCGAGGGTGTCGGTCTGTTCCGTACCGAGTTCCTCTTCCTCGACGACAGCCGGAAGGCGCCGTCGGAGGAGAAGCAGATCGAGGCCTACCGCAAGGTGCTGGAGGCGTTCCCCGAGGGCCGGGTGGTCGTGCGGGTGCTGGACGCCGGGGCGGACAAGCCGCTCGACTTCCTGACGCCGGCGGACGAGCCGAACCCGGCGCTCGGTGTGCGGGGTCTGCGGACGCTGCTCGACCACCCGGAGGTGCTGCGGACGCAGCTCACGGCGCTGGCGAAAGCGGCCGAGGGCCTGCCGGTGTACCTGGAGGTCATGGCGCCGATGGTCGCCGACCGCACGGACGCCAAGGCCTTCGCGGACGCCTGTCGTGAGGCGGGGCTGCGGGCGAAGTTCGGTGCCATGGTCGAGATCCCGTCGGCGGCGCTGCGGGCGCGCTCGATCCTCCAGGAGGTCGAGTTCCTGTCGCTGGGCACCAACGACCTGGCGCAGTACACCTTCGCCGCCGACCGGCAGGTCGGTGCGGTGTCGCGGCTGCAGGACCCGTGGCAGCCGGCGCTGCTCGACCTGGTGGCGCTCTCCGCGGAGGCGGCCAAGGCCGAGGGCAAGAGCTGTGGTGTGTGCGGTGAGGCGGCGTCGGATCCGCTGCTCGCCTGTGTGCTGACGGGTCTGGGGGTCACCTCCCTGTCCATGGGTGCCGCGTCGATCCCGTACGTGCGGGCGACGCTGGCCACGTACACGCTGGCGCAGTGCGAGCGGGCGGCGGCCGCGGCGCGGGCCG
>NZ_JAPSIW010000872.1 GCF_031178505.1 Streptomyces sp.
CCGCGCCGACGTGCTCGCGGCGGCGCTGGGTGCCGAGCCGGACCCGGAGCAGGTGGCGGTGAGACTGCTGTGGCCGGTTCCCCATCCGCTCGGCGAGGCCCCGATGTGGCGGGGCGTGACCGCCGTCTCCCCCGGGGACGCGCTGGTCGTCGCCCCGGACGGCAGGACCGTACGCCACTCGACGTGGTGGACGCCCCCCGAGCCGGTGCGGCCGCTCGCCGACGGCGCGCCCGCCGTCAGGGAGGCCCTGACCGCGGCGGTGGACGCCCGTACGGCCCGGGGTGGGGTGGTGAGCTGCGATCTGTCCGGCGGCCTGGACTCCACCTCCGTCTGCTTCCTCGCCGACCGCTCCCCCGCCCGCGTGGTGGCGAGCACCTGGCCGGGACGCGACCCCGCCGACACCGATCTGTACTGGGCCGAGCAGGCCGCCCGCGCCATGCCCGGGATCGAGCACGTCGTGTGGGACGCCGACGCCTCACCGCTCGTGTACGAGGACCTGCTGGCGATCGACGACCTGCTGGACGAGCCCACCATCGGCGTCATGGACCGCTCACGCGTCCTGCACCACCTGCCGGCCATGGCCGAGCGCGGCAGCCGGCTGCACCTCACGGGCATCGGGGGCGACCACGTCGCCTGGTGCTCCGAGGCGTACTACCACCGGCTGGCGCGCACCCGCCCCCTCTTCGCCCTCCGTCAGCTGCGCGGCTTCCGCGCCCTGTGGCAGTGGCCGCTGGGCGAGACGGTCCGCGCGCTGGCCGACGCCCGGCCGTACGGGAAGTGGCTCGGCGATGCCGCCGGGCAGCTGCGCGCGCCGCTGCCCGCGACGGTGCGCACCGGTCTCGGCTGGGGCATGCCGCCCCGGATCTTCGACTGGGTCACCCCCGACGCCGAGCGGATGATCCACCGGGTCCTGCGCGAGGCCGCCGGGAGCACCGGTCCGCTCCATCCGGACCGCGGGCTGCACGCCGATCTCGATCAGATCCGTTCCTGCACGCGGATCATCCGCCAGTGGGACCGGATGGCGGCGCGCGCAGGGGTGCCGATGGCCTCGCCGTTCCTGGACGACCGCGTCGTCGAGACCTGCCTCGCGGTCAGGCCGGACGAACGGGTCACGCCCTGGCGGTACAAGCCGCTCCTGACGGCCGCGATGAGCGGGATCGTCCCCGAAGCGTGCCTGCGGCGCACGACGAAGGCCGCCGCGGCCATGGACGCGTCCAACGGCCTGCGCGAACACCGCGCCGACCTGATGGCGCTGTGGGAGGACTCCCACCTCGAACGGCTCGGCCTGGTCGACGGCGAGGCCCTGCGCCGGCTCGCCCGGCGCCCGTCCACACCCGAACTGCGCGACGCGATCCTCTATTCGACCATCGCCGCCGAAGTGTGGCTGCGCGGCCTGTCCCGGCCCGCGGACCCGGCGGTCACCGCCGGAACCGGTACCGGGAACCGGCCCTGAACCCCTCACAGGAAGGTACGCACACCATGGCCTTGCGGTTCGGCGCCGGCGTCTCCGCGGCGGACACCGACTACGGCACGGTGCTCCTGGACGAGCGCTCCGGGGAGTACTGGGAGTTGAACCCCACCGGTTCGCTGGTGGTGAAAACGCTCATGGCGGGCGGCGACGAGGCCGACGCGGTCGCCGCCCTCACCGGCGCCTTCGAGATCGAGCCCGCCCAGGCACGCCACGACGTCGAGGCGCTCGTGCGGCAGCTGCGCACCTCCGGGCTGGCCGCGTGACGACCCCCAGCGCACTGGAGCGCCCGACCGGGGTCCCGGTGGTGTGGCGCCTGGCCGCCCGGCTCGTCCTGCTGCCGGCGATCGGGCTCTCCTTCCTGCCGCCCCGCCGGATCCGTTCGGTGCTGGGCCTCGCGCGCCGCGGCGCCGCGCCCGCCACCACGGCGCGGGCGGCGCGGGCCCGCAGCGCCATGTGCGCGGTGAGTCTGCGCTGCGCCGGCCCCAAGGGCTGTCTGCCGCGTTCGCTGGGAGCGGCGCTGCTGTGCCGGCTGACGGGGACCTGGCCGACCTGGTGCACGGGGGTGCGGGTGGTGCCGCCGTTCACCGCGCACGCCTGGATCGAGGCGGACGGCCGGCCCGTCGACGAGGGCGTCCCCGACGACTACTTCACCCGGCTGATCACGGTCGCCCCCATGAGCCGGCCGGCCCCATGACCCACGCCGTCCCGCAGGGCCCGGACGGGACCACGCCGGCGGACGCCCCGGACCATGCCGGCGGACGCGCCGGACCTCGCGGGGGCGGCGCGAAGGGCGACCGGTCCACCCGGGCGGCGGTCGCGACCATGTACCGGCTGACCTCCGGCCACCGGGCGTCCGTCGTCGTCGCGACCGTACTCACGCTGGTCGGCTCCGCCCTCGGCCTCGCCCAGCCGCTCGTCGCCAAGCACGCCGTCGACGCGAGCGGCCGGGGCCAGGTGATGTGGCCGCTTCTCCTCGGCCTCGCCGCCCTGTTCGTCACGGAGGCGGTGACGGGCGCGGCCGGGCGCTTCGTCCTGGAACGCATGGGTGAGGGCGTCGTCCGGCAGTTGCGGCACGGCCTGGTGGCGCGGCTGCTCCGCCTGGAGATGCGGGAGTACGACCGGCAGCGCGGTGGCGATCTGATCTCCCGGGTCACCACCGACACCACCCTGCTGCGGGAGGTGGTGTCCCAGGCCCTGG
>NZ_JAPSIW010000873.1 GCF_031178505.1 Streptomyces sp.
GGCCTTCGCGAAGGACTCGGTGGCCGAGGCGAAGACGGCGACCTCCCGCGCCCCGAGCGCAAGGGCCCGGTCGAGCCCCCGCTCGTTCGGCACGAGGACCGGAAGCCGTACGGGGAGGTCCCGCACCTGCGGGAACAGCTCCTCCGCGTCGGCCAGTTGGGGCACCCACTTCGGGTGCACGAAGCTGGTCGCCTCGACCGTGGACAGCCCGGCGGCGGCGAGCCGGCGGATGAACTCGGCCTTCACGGCGGTCGGGACGGCCGTCTTCTCGTTCTGCAGGCCGTCGCGCGGCCCCACCTCGTGGATCCGGACCCGGGCCGGGAGCGCCGGATCGGGCACGGTCATGGGCAGACCCGTGATCACGCGTCCTCCTCGTCGCGGGGCGTCACCACGGCCAGGATCTGGTCCATGGCGACGGTGCTGCCGGGCGTCACGTCCAGCTCGGAGACCGTGCCGGCGTGCGGGGCGGAGATGACGTGCTCCATCTTCATCGCCTCGACGACGAGCAGGCTCTGCCCGGCCTCCACCTCGTCCCCGACCGCCACCTTGACGACGGTGACCGTGCCGGGCATGGGGGCGGCGAGCGTGTCCGCCCCGCCGTGCCGGGCACCGGAGAGCGCGGCCGCCACCGGGTCGTGGTCCAGGACGTGCCAGGAGTCGCCGTCCCGGCCCAGCCACAGCCCCTCCGGGGAGGCCGCGACCGCGAACCGGTGGGTGGCGCCGTCGAGGTGGAGCGCGAACTCCCCGGGCACGGCCGGCGCGAGCGCCGCGGTGACGGCCGGGCCCTCCGCGCCGAACAGCAGCTCGGCGGACCGGGCCGTGCCGCGCACCCGGACCGGCACCGGCTCGTTCCCCGGCACCCGGAAGGGGCGCGCCGTCCAGGCGGGCGTCCCGCCGAGGCGCCAGCCCGTCCGCGCGTCGAAGGGGTCGGCCCAGCCGGCCGGTTCCCCGGCGGCGGGCGGGAACTGCCGCAGCAGCGCCGCCGCCGCGTACACCTCTTCCGGCACGCCGGACGGCACGAGGCTCTCCGCGTCCCGCTCCACCAGACCGGTGTCCAGGTCGCCGGAGACCACGTCGGGGTGGGCGAGAAGACGGCGCAGGAAGCCCGCGTTGGTGGGCACGCCGAGCGTGACGAGCTCCCCGAGCGCCGCGCGGAGCTTGCGCAGGGCGGTGGGCCGGTCCGGCGCGTGGACGATGACCTTCGACAGCATCGGGTCGTAGAGGCTGGAGACCTCCGTGCCCTCGCTGAGGCCGGAGTCCGTCCGCACCCCCGCCCCGGCCGGCTCGCGCAGGGCGAGGACCGTGCCGCCGGACGGCAGGAAACCGCGCGCCGGGTCCTCGGCGCAGATCCGGGCCTCGATCGCCCAGCCGTCGAGCCGGATGTCGTCCTGCGCGAAGGGCAGCGGTTCGCCCGCGGCCACCCGCAGCTGCCACTCCACCAGGTCCACGCCGGTGATCAGCTCGGTCACCGGGTGCTCGACCTGGAGCCGGGTGTTCATCTCCATGAAGTAGTACTGGGACGGGTCGCCGCCCGGGACGATGAACTCGACCGTGCCCGCGCCCACATAGCCGCAGGACCGGGCAGCCTCCACGGCCGCGGCGCCCATCGCGGCCCGGGTGCCCGGGTCCAGCAGGACGCTCGGCGCCTCCTCGATGATCTTCTGGTGGCGGCGCTGGAGCGAGCACTCGCGCTCACCGAGGTGGACCACGTTCCCGTGGGTGTCGGCGAGGACCTGGATCTCGATGTGCCGGGGGCGGTCGATCCACCGCTCCACGAGCAGCGTGTCGTCGCCGAAGGAGGACCGGGCCTCGCGCCGGGCCGCCGCGATCTCCTCGTCCAGGACCGCCAGGTCCCGCACGAGCCGCATGCCCTTGCCGCCGCCGCCCGCGCTCGGCTTGAGCAGCACCGGCGGGCCCATCTCCCGGGCGGTCTCGGCCAGGTCGGGGTCGGCGGCGCCGGGCACCACCGGCACCCCGGCCGCCTTCACGGTCTCCTTGGCGCGGATCTTGTCGCCCATGAGGGCGATCGCCTCGGCGGACGGGCCGATGAAGACCAGGCCGGCCTCGGCGCAGGCCCGCGCGAAGGCCGCGTTCTCGGCGAGGAAGCCGTAGCCGGGGTGGACGGCCTGCGCGCCGGTCCGGCGGGCCGCGTCGAGCAGGGCGGGCACGGACAGGTACGACTCGGCGGCCGGCGGCGGCCCGAGCCGTACCGCCGTGTCCGCCTCCCGCACGTGCCGGGCGTCGGCGTCCGCGTCGCTGTAGACGGCCACCGAGCGCACGCCGAGCGCCCGCAGGGTGCGGATGACGCGGACGGCGATCTCGCCCCGGTTGGCCACAAGGACGGTGTCGAACATCGTGTGGGGTCCCCTCACATCCGGAAGACGCCGAACTGGGGGTCCCCCAGGGGCGCGTTGGCACAGGCGGTCAGGGCGAGGCCGAGGACCTGCCGGGTCTCCGTCGGGTCGATGATCCCGTCGTCCCACAGCCGGGCGGTCGCGTAGTAGGCGCTGCCCTGCGTCTCGTACTGCTCCCGGATCGGGACCTTGAAGGCCTCTTCCTCCTCCGCGCTCCACTCGTCGCCGAGCTGGTCGCGCTTGACCGTCGCCAGCACGGACGCGGCCTGCTCGCCGCCCATGACCGAGATCTTGGCGTTGGGCCACATCCACAG
>NZ_JAPSIW010000874.1 GCF_031178505.1 Streptomyces sp.
CCGCCGCGCCCGCACCGGCCCCCCGCGCGGGCACGGCGGCCGGCCGGACGCCGAGCAAGCGCGCGTTCCAGGAACCGGCGCCCACCCCGCTCGGTACCCTCCAGGACTCCGTCCGCGCCGCCCTGGAGCGGCACGGCGGCGACACCGAGGCCGCCACCGCCGACCTCGTACGCACCGCCATCCCGGACGCCATGGCGCTGCTCGACCAGTGCCGCACCGGAGCGCGCTACGAGATCGTCGCCCACCCGCCGCTCCCCGGCATCCTCCGCAAGAAGACCTCGCGCGGGGCGGACGAGATCTGGGAGGCGCGGCCCAAGTGGACGCGCCCCGCCCTGCCCCCGGGACCGCAGGAGATCACGGCCCTCGACATCAACGGGGCCTACCTCAGCGCCCTCAAGACCCATCTGCCGCTCGGCGCGCTGGAGCACCACACCGGCGGCGCCCACGACCGGCGCCGGGCGGGCGTCCACCTCATCACCCCGCCCGAGTGGCACCACGAGCACGAGCTGCCCAACCCCCTCGGCTCCCGCGACGAACCGGGACCGCTCTGGGTCACCGAGCCGACCCTCCGGCTGCTCCTGCGGCTCTCCTCGCCCGCGTACGGGCTGTGCGAACCGCCCGTCATCCACGAGTCCTTCACCTCGGGCTCGACCGAGAACCTCCTGGAGAAGTTCCGCACCACGCTGCGCGAGGCCCGGGCCGAGGCCCTGGAGGCCGGGGACGACGTCACCCTCGAATACGTGAAGGCGATGTACTCCAAGTTCGTCGCCACCATGGGCGAGTCCAACTACAACCGGGAGCTGTACCGCCCGGACTGGATGCACATCATCCGGTCCCAGGCCTTCGCCAACCTGTGGACGAAGGCCTACAAGGCGTACGAGTCGGGTCTGACCGTGGTGCGGGCCATGGGCACCGACGAGCTGCACGTCATCGGGGACTGGCGGCGGGTCTTCCCGGAGGGGCGGGGCGTCACCGAGGTCAAGGTCAAGGACGTGTACACGGCCCAGGACGACGAGGGCTGACGCCCGCGCAGGCTCGTGCCGTCAGCCTTCCGTGCCGAGCCACAGGTCAGGGCCGAAGACCTCGTAGTGCACGTCGGCCGGGGCCGTGCCGAGCGCCACCAGGTCGCCGCGGACCGCGCGCAGGAACGGCAGCGGCCCGCACAGGTAGGCGGTGAGCCCGTCCGGGAGGTCCAGCGCCCGCACGTCGGCCCGGCCCGCACGGGCCCCGGACCCGCCCGGCTCCTCGTACCAGAGGTGCAGTGAGCCGTGCGGGAGCGCGCCGACGTGGTGGCGCAGTTCCCCGGCGTGCGCGTGCGCCGCGGGGGAGCGGTCCGCGTGCACGACCACCACCCGCCGGGTCGATCCCGCGGCCGCGAGCCGGCCGAGCATCGCGAGGAGGGGGGTGCTGCCGATGCCGGCGGAGGCGAGCAGCAGGGGCCCGTCGCCCTCCGGCAGGACCAGGTCACCGAACGGAACCGACACCTCCAGCGTGTCACCGGCCCGCGCGTGGGCGTGCAGCCACGAGGAGACCTCGCCCGCCGGGTCGCCGCCGGCCCGTTTCACCGTGATCCGCCACTGCGGCAGGCCGGGCGCCGAGGACAGGCTGTACTGCCGTATCTGCCGGGCGCCGTCGGGAAGGGCCACCCGCACGCCGACGTACTGCCCCGGACGGAAGGCGCCCGGGGCCGAGCCGTCGGGGTGTTCCAGGAGGAAGGAGACGGTGTCGGCGGTCTCCTCCCGGCGCGCGGCGATCCGCAGGGTGCGCCACACCTCGCCCTCGGCGGTCCCCGCCTCCTGGTACAGCCGGCTCTCCACGGCGATGAGCGCGTTGGCCATGAGCCAGTACACCTCGTCCCACGCGCGGGCCACCTCCGGGGTGACCGCGTCACCGAGGACCTCGGCGATCGCGGCGAAGAGGTGTTCGTGAACGGTCTTGTACTGCTCCGAGGTGACGCCCAGCGAGGCGTGCTTGTGCGCGATGCGGCTCAACAGCGCGTCGGGGCGCGTGTCCGGCCGGTCGAGCAGCGCCACGGCGAAGGCGGCGATGGAGCCGGCGAGGGCGCGGCGCTGTTCGCCGTTGGCCTGGTTGCCCCGGTTGAAGAGGTCCCGCAGCAGTTCGGGGTGGGCGTCGAAGAGGCGCGCGTAGAACCGCTCGGTGATCCGGTCGAGCGCTCCTCCGACGGCGGGCAGGGTGGCGCGGACGACCGGGACGGCCTGCTCGGACAGCATCGGACTTCCTGTCAGGTGGATGATCTACGTGTGGTGAGGAGTGAGCTCGCCGGCCGGGGGGAGAGGAAGGCGCGCGTCGGGCGGGCGCTCTCGGCGGAGGGGACCGCGGGTCACGGAGAGAAGAAGGGGTCCCGTCGGGGATTCCACGAGGTCCGCCACCGTCAGCGGGTCGAGCGTCCGGTGGAAGGCCTCCTGCGCCTCGCGCAACGCTCCGCGCAGTCGGCAGGCGGCGCGCAGCGGGCACGGCGGATCGGCCTCGCAGGCCACGACCTCCTCCTCGCCCTCCAGGGTCCGGATGAGCCGGCCCACCGACGAACGCCGGCCGGACTCGGTCAGCAGCAGACCGCCGCCACGCCCGCGCCGGGCCTCCACCACCCCCAGATGCTGAAGGCGCGTGACCACCTTCGCCATGTGGGCGTGGGGGACGTCCAT
>NZ_JAPSIW010000179.1 GCF_031178505.1 Streptomyces sp.
CGCGGGCGGCGCGCAGGCCCTCGGCGATCCGGTGCGAGCCGTCGAGGCCCGGGTCGTTGATGAGGCCCTTCCAGCCCACCGTGGTGCGCGGCTTCTCGACAGATCCGCGCGAACCGGTTGTGGTCGATCCAGACGTGGTGGACGGAGTCCATCTGGATGCCGTCGTGATCGGTGGTCTTGCAGTCCCGGTCACCGGCCACCGCCGTGTCGCGGATGGTCAGGTTCCGGATGATCACGTCGTGGGTGCCCGGTGCCAGGTACAGGCCGCCGTGGACGAGTTCGGCCGTGTCACCGACACCGACGATCGTCTTCCGGGAGGCGACGCGGATCTCCGTGCCGAAGGGCGCGACGGTGACTGTGCCGGAGACCCGGATGACGTACGGCTCCTCGGCCGCCGCGTACCGGGCCAGGGAGGCCGTGTCGGAGACGGTGACCACCGCGCCGCCCGCCCCGCCCCGGGTGCCGCCGCCGAGCGAGGCGAAGCCGTGCGGGGTGTCGGACCAGCGTCCCGCACCCGCGGGCGCGGCGGCGGGCGGAGCCGGGTCGGCGGGGCCGGCCTGGGCGGGTGGGTGCAGCGGGGCCAGGGCCAGCAGGGCGGCGCCGGCCACGAGGGCCCGGGCGCGGGAGCGGCGGGCGGGCGGAGCCGTCCGGCGAAGGGCGGGGGACGTCACGGCAGGTGCTCCTCACGTGGTACGGGGAGGGAGGGGGCTCAGCGGGCGCGGCCGGCGCCCGCGGCAGGCCATCAGGGCCACGACGGCGGCGCCCCGGCCGGCGCGGCGTGCCGCCGGACCGGCCGCGCGGCGGAGTGCCGCGGGCCTCACGCCTCCGCTCCCGCGCGGAAGCGGCGCGGTTCCCAGGCGCCGAGGTAGGCGCGGGGCGTGGCCCCGGCGGCGTCGGCCGGGGTGAGCTGCGGCCGGTTCTCCGGGATCGTGATCCGCGCGCCGGGGCCGGTGTTGCGGAACTCCGCGAAGCGCTGCGCCTGCCACGGGTGGGCCTCGCGCATGTTCGCGTACGGGGCGACGGCGTCGATCCCCGGGCCGAGCACGCTGTCGCGGACGACCAGGGACGGCCGGGCGGTGGGGTCCGAGCTCGGCACCCACGGCCGGGCCAGCTTGTAGAAGCCGTCCGGGGCCTCGCTGGTGACCCGGCAGCGCGTGGCGAGGAAACCGTAGGGGCCGGCGGCCGCCGTGGACGGGGCGAAGACGAACCCGTACGGGGCCCCCGCCAGATCCGGGCGGAGCAGCGTGCGGAAGTGGCAGTGCTCGAAGACGGCGGTGGCCCGCCCGAAGACGAAATCCACGTCTCCCTCGACGTAACAGTGCGCGAAGTACTGGCGTGCGAAGGCCGACAGGGCGGCCGAGTCCGCGTACAGCGTGTCCTGGTGGCCGAGGAACCGGCAGTGGAAGAAGGCCGAACGGTCCCCCGTCACCTTGAGCGCCACCGCCTGCGTGCCCGGGTTCCCCGGCAGGTCGGTGCGGAGGAAGTCGTTGGCGAAGGTGACACCCCGGGCGGTGAAGCCGTCCGCGCGCAGCGTGGTGGTGGCGGAGCCGCTGGTGCCGTAGGTGCCGCCGCCCGGCCGGGGCGTGCCGGCCGCGTTGTCGTACACCACGACCACGTCACGGGGGTCCCCGGTGGCGCCGATCCAGGTCATCCCGGCCCGCGCCGCGTCCACGGAGACCGTCTCGCGGTACGTGCCGGGCGCGAGCACCAGCGTCCAGCCGGGCCCGTCGGCGGCGTCCACCGCGGCCTGGACGCGGGTGTGGTCACCGAGCCCTCCGGGATGCACGTACAGGATGCGGTCGTCGGGGCGGCGGGACGGCGAACCGTGGCGGCCGAAGGGCCGCGCGGGGTCCGAAGGGCGCGCGGCGGCGGGGCCGGAGGACAGGGCGAGGGCCAGGGCCGCGCCCGCGCCGCCGGTGAGGAGGGCGCGGCGCCCGGGGCCGGAACGGGGGGCGTGCGAGGAGGGCACAGGGATGCTCCTTCGCTGGTCGGTGGGGTGGGGAGGGGGAGAGGCGGACGGGTGCCGGGGGATCCGGCCCGGCACCCGCGGCGGTCGGCGGCGGCCGCACCCGCCCGGGGCCGACGGCCGGGTGCGGCAGCGCCGCTCAGCGCAGGCGGCCGGCGCCCGCGCGGTGGCCGACGACCCCGGGCACGGCCCGCGGGTGGTCGACCCGGGTGCGCAGCGTCGGAGTCCAGCCCGCGTCCGCGCGCAGCGTCTCCTCGGGGAACTGCGCGTTGTGCACCGCGAGCAGGTCGACCGGCACCCCGTTGACGACATTGCCGGCCGTCGTGACCGGCGCGTCCTTCCACTTCTTGAGGATCCGCCCGGCCGGCACGCCCTCCGCGAGGGTGAAGGCGTTGCGCTCCGCGACGAGCCGCGACTCCTGCCCGATGCCGAGGCTGTACGCGTAGGGCGCGCCCCGCACCACGAAGTGGTTGTTGTACGCGTCGACCTGACCGAAGCGCACCCGGGGCGCCCGCTCCACCACGTTGTCGAAGAGGTTGTGGTGGAGGGTGACCCGCAGCTTGCCCCGGTCGGTGGCGCCCGCGCTGTCGCTGTTGCCGATCATCAGGGTCTTGTCGTGGTCCTTGAACACGTTCCACGACACGGTGACGAGGTCGGCGCCCCGCACCACGTCCAGTTCGCCGTCGTGCCGCTGGTACAGCTCGCCGAAGTAGGACGGCAGGGAACTGTCCGGGTGGGCCCCGTCGGTGAAGGTGTTGTGGTCGATCCACACATGGGTGGAGCCGTGCACGACGAGGCTGTCGTACTCCGAGTTCCAGGCGCCCCTCGCGCCGTCCGTCGGGTCCCACTGCGGGAAGCAGTCGAGCGGGCTCTCCAGGGTCAGGTTGCGGACGACGACGTTGTCCACGCCCTGCACCTGGAGGCTGCCACCGGTGATGCCGGCGTTCCGGCCGACACCCACGATCGTCGTGTTGCCGGGCACCTGCGCCTTGATCGCCCGGGCCTGCGCGGTCGCGGAGGCCGCCCGCAGCTCCTCCTGGGGGCCGCTGACCTCCTTCTCGTACCCCCACACCGCCGGGTCGTAGTCGGCCAGGTAGCGGGCGAAGTCGTAGCCGGGCGCGGCGAAGGCCCCGCAGCCGGCGGCCGTCGCGTCCAGGGTGCCCACGACCCGGACGATCCTCGGCCCGGTGCCGGGGACCGCGAGGGCCGCCCGGAACTCCTCCCAGGTGGTGACCGTGAAGACCCGGGAGGGGTCGGCGGCCGAACCACCGGTCGTGCCCGTGCCCAGGGCGGCCCAGCCGTCACCGGCCGGCAGGGCCGCCCGGGCCGGGTCGCCGCCCGGCCGGTGGCCGGCGTGGGCACCGGCCGCGGGGGCGGTGACGGTGAGGACGAGGGCGGCCGCGGCCACCGCTCCCAGTCGCGTGCGTCGGTTCACGGTTCAGCTCTCCTCGGGGGCGGGCGGCCAGGTGATGAGGCCGGGGGGAACCGCGTCGTCCAGGCGGCGCGTCTCGCGCGGCGCGAGGACCCGGGTGCGGAGCAGTTCGCCGGCGACGAGCCGGGCCACCGCGATCGCGCCGGGCGGGTTGAAGTGGGTGTTGTCCTGCTCGGTGGCGGTCCAGTTGAAGTACGTCTTCGTGGCCTCGGGGCCGAGCCGCTGCCACAGGGCCAGCGACAGTGCCTCCACGTCCAGGAGCGGGACGTCCGCCTCACGCGCCACCTCGCGCAGGGCAGCCGGGTACGCGCCGAGCGTGCGCAGGGCGGTGCCGGCGGCGTCGAACTTCCGCCGTTCCACGGAGGTCGCGAGCACCGGGAGCGCTCCCCGGGACCTCGCTCCCTCCACGAACACCCGCAGGTTGTCCTGGTAGGTGGTCCAGGGATCGGTCCCGCGCGCGGGGTCGGAGGTCTTCTGGTCGTTGTGGCCGAACTGGACGAGGAGCAGGTCGCCGGGGCGGATCGCCGCGAGGACCGTGTCGAGCCGTCCCTCGTCAAGGAAGCTCTTGGTGCTGCGGCCGTTGACCGCGTGGTTGGCGACGGCCAGCTCCCGGTGCAGGAAGAACGGCAGGGCCATGCCCCAGCCGGTCTCGGGCGCCGCGTCGGCGTACTTCTGGGCGGCGGTGGAGTCGCCCGCGACGAAGAGGGTGCGCATCCGGCGGGGTCCTTCGGTACGGGCGGCGGCCGGGCCCCCGGCCAGGGCGAGCGCGAGGCCCGCCCCGGCCGCGACCACCCGGCGGCGGCCGACGCTCACTTGTTCTGCTGCTTCCACTCGGCCTGGGCGGTGTTGAGCTGCTCCGCCAGGGCGTCGAGGAACTGCTCGGCCGTGCTCCTGCCGAGCAGGACCTTCTGGAACTCGGCCTCGTTGTCGGCCTTGGAGATGGTGTTCCAGTCCGGCAGGTAGTACGGCAGCTCCACGATCGTGGCCTTGCCGCTGAAGAGGACGTCGGCGGCCAGCCTGGTCGTCTCCGTCTCCTGGATCCACGGGTCCTTCGCCGCCTCCGTGTTGGCCGGGATCGCGCCGGCCGACCGGTTCCACTTGCTGTTGGACTCGTGCGAGGCGGCGAACTCGATGAACTTCCAGGCGGCGGCCTTGTTCTTGCTGGACGAGAAGAGACCGAGGCCGTCCACCGGGTTGGAGACCTGCACGCGCGTGCCGTCGTCCAGGGTGGGGTTGGGGATGCCCCGGAACTTCTGTGTGCCGAGCGCCTTCACGTGGTCCTGGTACGACCCGAGGTTGTGGTTCAGCATGCCGATCTCGCCGCTGTCCCACTGGGCGACCATCTTGGTGAAGTCGTTGTTGACGTCGGCCGCCGGGGTGTTCTTCTTGAAGAGGCCTGCGTACTTCTGCAGGGCCGCCACGTTCTTCGGGTCGTTGACGGTGGTCCGGTCGCCGTTCCAGAACTGCTTGATCCCGCTCTGGCCGTACATGGCGTCCAGGGCCTGCGCGATGGAGCCCGCGCCGCCCCGGATGGTGTAGCCGAAGCGGTTCTTGTCCTTCTGAGTGAGCTTGTCGGCGGCCTCGTAGAACTTCGACCAGGTGGAGGGCTCCGCCAGTCCGGCCGCCTTGAACAGGTCGGTACGGTAGTACAGGACGCCGTTGCTGGCCGAGGTGGGGACGGTGAACAGCTCGCCCTGGCCGCCGGCCGACCGCACGCTCTCGACCATGCTCTTGTTCAGCTTGCCCTTGAGCGAGCTCGCCTCGATCCGCTCGTCGAGCGGTTCCAGGGCGTTCTGCGCGGCGATGCCGGCGAGCATGGCCGCGCCGACCCCGCCGACGTCCGGCAGGCCGCCGCCCTGGATGGCGGTGTCGTACTTGGACTGGACCTCCTTCGAGGCGACGCCGACGTACTCGACGTCGATGTCGGGGTGCGCCTTCTCGAAGTCGGCGATGATCTCCTTCCAGATGTCGGTGCGGACACCGCCGTTGTTGTCCCAGAAGGTGATCTTTCCCTTGCCCGAGCCCTCGGCGCCCTTGTCGCCGCCCGCGCCGCTGCCGTCGTCACCACAGGCGGCGACGGTCAGGGCGAGGACTCCGGACAGGGCGAGGGCGAGGGCGGCTCTGCGCCGTCCGCCGGAAAAGATGGTCATCGTCGGCTCTCTTCTCTCGGGTCGTGCGGGGGATGGGTGGGGGGGGAGTGCGGCGGTCGTACGAGGGGGCGGCGGGCGGCACAGGAGGCGTACGGCGGAGGCGCTCAAGGAGCCGGCAGGACGCGGAAGCCGGTGAAGACGGCCGTCCCGGCCGGCCCCGCGCCCCCGGCCGGCGCGCCGGCGAACAGGCCGAGGAGCGCGCCCACCCACCGCCAGGGGGTCGCGGCGAACTCCGGCCCCAGCGGCACGGGAGCCCCGCCGTCCTCGTACGAGAAGCGGCAGCGCGCGTCGGCCGTCACCTCGATCCGCAGCCGGACCTCCGGGCCCGTGACCGGCCGGGCGCGGGCCGCGTCCCGTTCCCGGTCGGCGTTGCCCGGCGCGAAGCGGTGCACCAGCCGGACCGTGCCGTCACCGGCGCGTTCCAGACCGATCCAGGCGTAGGCGTCGCCGAGGACGACGAGCCCGGCGCGGGCCCCGGGCCCGGCGCCGTCCAGCCGCAACCCGACCTCCACGGTGAGTGCCCCGGCCGGCAGCCGCTGCGTCAGCACGTGCGGCACGTTCCGCAGGTCGTCGAGGTGCTCCGACCGCACACAGCCGAGGCGCAGGCCGTCGCCCGTGTGCTGACTGGCCCAGCCCTCACCCGGGTTGGCGGTCCACTGCCACTGGCGGCCGAACCGCCCGCCGGGGAAGGTGTCGTCGACCGCCGGCCGTGACGGCGGCTGCTCCGGCAGGTCCGGTTTGCGGTGGATCCGGACGGGCGCGCCGTCCGCGCCGATCACCGGCCAGCCCTCCTCGTCCCAGCGCATCGGCTGGAGGTGGACGAGCCGGCCGTACGCCCCGCACTGCTGGAAGTGCAGGAACCAGTCCTCGCCGCGGTGGGTGCGCACCCAGCCGCCCTGGTGCGGCCCGTTGACGTCGGTGTCGCCCTGCGCGAGCACGATCCGCTCCTCGTACGGGCCGAAGAAGGACCGCGACCGGAACGCGCCCTGCCAGCCGGTGGCGACGCCCCCGGCGGGCGCGAGGATCCAGAACCAGCCGTCGTGCCGGTACAGCTTGGGCCCCTCCAGGGTGAACCAGCCGGGGATCCGGTCGGCGTCGACGAGGACCTGGCCCTCGTCGAGGACCTTCGCGCCGTCCGGGCTCATCCGGTGGCCGATGAGCCGGTTGTTGACACCGGCCCGGGACTTGGCGAGGGCGTGCACCAGGTACGCCTCGCCCGACTCCTCGTCCCACAGGGGGCAGGCGTCGATCAGGCCCCGGCCCGCCTTCACCAGGTGCGGCGCCGTCCACGGACCGCGTACCGAGGGCGCGTTGACCTGGAAGACGCCGTGGTCCGGGTCGCCCCAGAAGATCCAGAAGCGGCCGTCGTGGTGACGCAGGGACGGCGCCCACACCCCGCAGTCGTGCCGGGGCGCCGCGAACGCCGCCGCCGGTTCGAGGCGTTCCAGGGCGTGGCCGACGAGCGTCCAGTTGACGAGGTCCCGCGAGTGCAGCAGCGGCAGGCCCGGGGCCCGGCCGAAGCTGGACGCGGTGAGGTAGTGGTCCTCCCCGACCCGCAGGACGTCCGGGTCCGACCAGTCGGCGGCCAGGACCGGATTGCGGTACGTGCCGTCGCCGAGGTCGCCGCCGGGCGTCACGGGGGCGGTCATGAGGTCACCGCCCTGCGGGCCAGGGCCCCGGCCCCGTCCCGGTCGAGGCGGCCGTCGGCGACGACGGTCACGACCCGCCGTACCACCGTCTCCCCGGCGGCCACCGGAAGCCGGCCGCCGGAGGCGAGGGAGGAGCCGACACCCGGGTACTCGGCGGCGCGGACGAACCACGGGTCGCGCCGGGTCGTCGCGGTCGCCCCCGCGAACACCAGGCTCCACTCCCCGCCGACCAGGGCCACCCAGTCGCCGGGGACGCCGTGGACCGTCCCCTCGCCGTCGCCCGCGGCGCCGAACACCACGGGTGGCGCCGCCTCCTTGGGCGCGCGCCAGAAGAATCCGCCGTACGCGGCGCCCGGGCGCCCGTTGGTGGCGGGGCTGCCGATCGACAGGGCCCGCCCGGACACGTTGGCCAGGGAGAAGGTGAGGTCCAGCGCCCACGCGGTGTCCGTGAGCGGCACGACCGCGACCGTACGGTGCTCGCGCAGCAGCCGCTCCCCACCCGCCGTCCAGCTCAGCTCCTCCACGAAGCCGTCCGGGTCGCACAGCTTGAACCCGTCGTGGTGCTGGACGCCGTGGTTGTCGAGGGCGACCGGGCCCCGGTCGCGTACGAAGGTCCGCCCGCCCCAGAAGTTGTACCCGGCGACGTCCGGCACGGCCACGCCCACGCCCAGGTGGTGACGGTGGTCCTCGGGGACCGTCTCGGTCACCGTCCGTCCGGCGAGGGTGGTGACGGGGTGCAGATGGGGCCGGGGCGCGTGGTCGGAGGCCAGGTCGGGGCGGACGGTGTAGCGGGCGACGGTCCGGCCCGCGCAGCGCAGCGACAGCGGCCGCTCGGTGTTCATCGGGCCTCCGCCCGGATCGGCGACGCCCAGGGGGCGCCGAGTTCGGAGAACAGCTTCAGTTCGGCGGCGCTCGCGTCCACCAGGGCGTCGATCCCGTCGACCACCCGGCGCGGCGCGCTCTCGCCCGGTGCGGTGTGCCAGTGCCCGGCGGGCAGTTCGCGCGGTTCGGGCCCGGTCCGTACCGCCTCGACCACCCGCATGAAGGCGCCCGTCCCGTCCGGAGGAACCAGCAGCGGCTCGCCCCCGGTCACGTGCGCGACCAGGTTCTCCAGGAGGTCGGTGCGGCCGTACTCGGTCTCCACCGGACCGTGCCCGGCCCGCTGCACCAGCACCCGGTCCTGCCGGTACCAGAAGGTGATCCGGCCCCGCGAGCCGTGCACGACCACGTACGGCTCCGCGGGGCGCTCCGCGCAGAGCGTGGCGGCCACCGTCACCGGGTGCCCGGCCGCCGTCAGGACCCGGACGGCGGAGGTGTCGTCGGACTCGATGGCGTGCGCGTGGTGCAGCTCGGTCCCGATGTGCTCGACGTCCTCCGCCCGGCCCGCGCCGGCGAGGGCGAGGGCCGTGGCGACCGCGTGGGCCAGCGGGTTGGTGAGGGCGCCGTCCACGACGTCCACTCCGTCCAGGCGCCGGTGTCCCGCCCAGGGCGCGCGCCGGAAGTACGCCTCGTCGCGCACCCACGCGCCCGCCGCGCCGACGCCGAGGAGCTCACCGATCGCGCCCTGGGTGATCAGGCGCCGGATGGCGGGCACGGCGTGCGAGCCGAGCGACTGGAAACCGATCTGGCAGGCCGTCCCGGCCGCCTCCACGCCCTCCGTCATCCGCCGGAAATCGGCGTACGAGGGGGCCGGCGGCTTCTCCAGGAGGACGTGCGCCCCGTGCCGGGCGGCGGTCAGGGCCAGGTCGGCGTGGGTATGGATGGGGGTGCTGAGCACGGCGATCCGGGCCCCGGTGGAGGCGAGCAGCGCCGCCAGGTCCGGGGACTGCTCCGGCTCCCCGAGACCGTCCAGCTCCGCCGCGTCGAGGGGCCGCAGTTCGCAGATCCCGGCGAGGCGGACGAGTCCGAGCCGTTCGAGGCGGTGGATGTTGAGGAGGTGGCTGCGGCCGTGGCCGCGGGCGCCCGCCAGGACGACGGGCAGCGGCCCTCCGGTGCGTACGGCGCTCATCCCTTCACCGCCCCCGCGCTGAAGCCGGTCACGAGCCACTTCTGGATGAAGGCGAAGACGATGACGACGGGGACGGCGGCGATCACCCCGCCGGCGGCCAGCGCGCCCAGGTCGACGCTGTCGGCGCCCATCAGGGTGTTGAGGCCGACCGGGATGGTCTGCTTGCTCTGGCTGCTGAGGAACATGAGGGCGAACAGGAAGTGGTTCCAGGCGTGGACGAAGGCGAAGGAGCCGACGGCGACCAGGCCGGGGCGGAGCAGCGGGAGGACGACGATCCGGAAGGCGTGGAAGCGGTTGCAGCCGTCGACCCAGGCGGCCTCCTCCAGGGAGTACGGCACGTTCCTGATGAATCCGCTGATGAGGATCATCGACAGCGGCAGTTGGAAGACGGTCTCCGCGATGATGACGCTGCCGATCGAGTTGATCATCCGCAGCTCGGCGAAGATCTGGAACAGCGGCACGAGGAGCAGGGCGCCCGGCACGAACTGGGAGCAGAGCAGGGCCAGCATGAAGCCCTTCTTGATCCGGAAGTCGAAGCGGGCGAGGGCGTATCCGCCGGCGAGCGCCACCACCGTGGTCGTGACGAGCACCGCCACACCGATGAGCAGGCTGTTCTGGAAGAAGACGCCGAAGCTCCGTTCGGTCCACACCTTCTCGAAGTGGGCGGTCGTCATCGGCCACGGCACCAGCGAGGTGGAGCCCGCCGGGCGCACGGCGAACAGCAGGATCCAGTAGAAGGGGACCAGGGTGAAGACGAGGTAGATCCCGAGGGGCAGGTAGATCTGCCAGCGGGGGATCTCGTCCCACGAGCGGCGGTGCCGGCGGCCGGCGGCCGGCGGGGTGCGGTCGGGGGGCGGCGCGGCGTGCGCGGCCCCGGGGGACGGGGCGGCGGTCAGGGTGGTCTCGGTCGTCACTTGCTGTCGCCTCCGAACTTGCTCAGGCGCAGATAGACCATGGAGCAGAAGAGAAGGATCACGAACGCCACCGTCGTCAGGGCGGAGGCGTATCCGAAGTTGTGGGCGTCGACGCTGGTGTGCGCGATGTACAGCGGCAGGGTGGTGGTGACGCCCGCCGGGCCGCCGCCCGTCAGCGTGTAGAGCAGGTCGACGTTGTTGAACTCCCACACCGCCCGCAGCAGTGTGGACAGCACGATCGCGTCCCGGATGTGCGGGAGCGTGATGTGGAAGAACTGGCGCATCCGGCCGGCACCGTCGACCTCGGCCGCCTCGTACAGGTCCTTCGGGACGGACTGGAGGTCGGCGAGGATGAGGATGGCGAAGAACGGCACACCGCGCCAGAGGTCGGCGATCACCGCCGCCGGGAAGACGGTCCCGGTGTCGGAGAGCAGGGAGGTGCCGTACTCGCCGATGCCCAGGTCGGC
>NZ_JAPSIW010000875.1 GCF_031178505.1 Streptomyces sp.
CGGGGGACCGCGTCTGTGGTTCCTGGTGGCCCTGGCCGCGTCGCTGGGCGCCAACGTCGCCACCGCCGGGCTTCTCGATCTGGATCACGTCCCCGCCTCACTCCGCGTCATCGTCGCGGGCTGGCCCGCCGTCGCCTTCTTCGGCGGCACGCTCTTGGCCCACGCACCGCGCGGCGGCACGGAAGCTCCGACGGTCCCGGCGTCGTCGTCGACGGACACGTGCGGGGAACGGCACCCCGGCCCGGCCGTCGTCGACACATCCGACCGGGACGCGCTGCCGGCACCGTCCCCCGAACCCGAACCCAAACCCGCTCCCGAGATCGCCGCCGAACCGGTCACCGCTCCGGCCCCGGCCTCAACGCCCGTTCCCGCCGTCGCGCTCCCGCCCGTCCTCGTCGACCGCGTCCGGGCCCTGGCCGACGAACACCGCTCGACCACCGGCCATCCCGCCGACCCCGACGCCGTACGCGCCCGGCTCGGCCTGCCTCCGTCCATGACCGCATCCGTCGCCGCTCACCTCTGAGAGGAGCACCACCATGCCCCGCCGCTTCCGCGACGTCCGCCGTATCGGCCCCGTGAACATCGCCTCCTACCTCGACCGCGGCAAGAACCGCCACCTGGCCGCCTGCACCGCGCCCCGCTGCGACTTCACCGCCGAGTACGACAGCCGCGCCGCCGCCGAACTCGCCGCCCGTACCCACCGCTGCTCGGCCTGACAGGAGAACACCGCCATGGACGTTCCGCTCTGGCTCGCCCTGCTCGTCGTCGGGGTCCTGGGCGTCAAGCTCATCCGCCCGCCCTGGTGGCTCATCGCCGTCCTGCTCGTCGGCGGCTATCTCCTCGCCGACAGCCTGCTTGCCCCCGTCATCGACAGCTTCCTCGAGTGACCCGCGAAAGGAGAGCGCTCATGTTCCGACCGAAGATCCCGACCATGCCGCAGCCCACCGGCCTGACCACCCCGCCCGCCGTCGTCGAACCGACCGCCCTCACGCCGGGTGTCCCGGCTTCGCCGCCGGCCTCCGTCGCCCCGGTCCCGGCTCGCCTGACCGCCCGACTCACGCCCGGTACCGCGCTCGCCCTCGTCGGCGGCGGTGCCTCCGCGGTCCTGGTCGTCGGCGCCGTCCTGGTCTCCATACTCCTCGCCGTCGCCCTCACCGCCACGTCCGTGGCCGTGTGCGCCGTCGCCCTCCGCTCGGTCCTCGGCCGCCGCTGACCTCATCGCTCCATCGCACCCGGCCTGCCCACACTGTCTAGCCCCCTGGACAGGCCGGGTGCGTGCACCGAATGCCCACCCCTTGCAAGGAGGAACCCGCACATGCGCTCTGCGGCTCCTGCCGGAGCCATTCGCCAGCTGGCAGCGCTCGCCCGGCACGGCGACCTCAGCGCCTACGCCCACCAGATCCAGCGTCTCGGCGGCTGCGAGCAACCGGTACGGATGGAGGGCCACCGGCTCGACGTCCACGCCGCAACCGGTGAGATCGTCCGCGAGATCGCCGACCGCGACCTTCCGGCCGGGCAGCTCCTCATCCGCTGCAACAACCGCCGCGCCACCCGGTGCGCCGCCTGCGCCGAGATCTACCGCAAGGACACCTTCCACCTGATCACGGCCGGACTGAGCGGCGGCAAGGGCATCGGTCCGGCCGTCGCCGAACACCCGCGGGTCTTCGCCACCTTCACCGCCCCGTCCTTCGGCCCCGTCCACAACCGCCCCGGCGGCGGCCGGTGCCGCTGCGGACGCCTCCACCCGGACCACGACCCCGCCCTCGGCACACCCCTGGACCCCGACCGCTACGACTACCGCGCGGCCGTCCTGTGGAACGCGCACGCCGGAGCCCTGTGGGCCCGCTTCGCCACCTACCTGCGCCAACAGCTCGCCTCCTGCGCGGGCATCAGCCGCTCGGCGCTGCGCCACTGCCTCAAGGTCTCCTACGCCAAGGTCGCCGAGTACCAGCGGCGCGGCGCCGTCCACTTCCATGCCGTCATCCGCCTCGACGGTCCGGACGGCGCCGAGGACGCCCCTCCGGCCTGGGCCACCACCGAACTGCTCACCGACGCGATCCGCTCCGCGGCCCGCCTCGCCGAGGCACCCGGCCCCGTCCTCGACGGCCGCGCCTACGCCTTCCGCTTCGGCGAACAGCTCGACATCCGTCCCATCCGCTCGGCCGACTTCGCGGGCACCTCGGAGCTGTCCAGCCGTGCCGTGGCCGCCTACATCGCCAAGTACGCCACCAAGGGCGCCGAGGCCGCGGGCACCCTGGACCGCCCCATCCGCAACCCGATCACCGACCTGATCGGCTCCGGCGTCACCGACCACGCCCGGCGCATGATCCTCACCTGCTGGCACCTGGGCGCCCTGCCCGAACTCGAAGACCTGCGCCTGCGCAAGTGGGCCCACGTGCTCGGCTTCCGCGGCCACTTCTCCACCAAGTCCCGCGCCTACTCCACCACCCTCGGCGCCCTCCGCCAGGAACGCGCCGACCACAACGAAGCCCTGGCCCGCGCACGCGCGGCCGAGGCCGGCCACCCGTTGCCCGACCCGGACACCGTCCTCGTCCTCTCCCACTGGGTTTTCGCCGGCACCGGCCTGACCGCCGCAGAACACCTCATCGCTCACGGCCTCCCCACGCCCGCAATCCCGGAAGGCGACGACACGG
>NZ_JAPSIW010000180.1 GCF_031178505.1 Streptomyces sp.
CGCGGAGTGCGCGGCCCACGCACTCGCCGTGCGGGAGCCCTACGGCGTGTGGGGCGGCCTCACCGAGGACGAGCGCGAGGAGCTCATGGGACGCGCGCGCAACCGCCTGATGACGGCGGGCTCCGCGACCACGGCGTCCGCGCCCGCGTCGGCCATGGGCCGACCGACCGCCGGGCACACCGGCCACACCGGCCACACCGGCCACAACTGAAGGAACGTTTCAGCAGAGGAACCGGTCCCGTCAGGGACCGCAACCGGTCGGCCCGGGCAGGGCCGGACCGGAACGTGCCGTACAGGACCGCAGCGCACCGGGGCCCGCACAGGGCCCGGACGCCGCGCCGGGAACGCCTCGGCGACGCGCGGGAACCACCGTGCCCCGCGCCGTCCCCGCGTCCCTGCGCCCGGCCCGTACACCCGTGAGCTTGTCCAGGTAGGCCGCGACCGCCGGACCCGTACACCTGCCGAGACGCGCCCGCGCCCGTCCGCGCCTACGCGCGCGATGCGGCGCGGGTGAGCCGTTCCAGGGTGGCCGCGACCGCCGGGACCTGGGCGAGGTCGGGCAGGGTCAGCGCCACGATCTCCCGCTCCACGGCCGGCTCGACCGTGACGGTCCGCGCGCCCTTGGGCCGTACGGACTCGATGGCGAGCTCCGGGAGGACCGCGACGCCCAGACCCGCGCCGACCAGGCCGACCACGGCCGGGTAGTCGTCGGTGGCGAAGTCGATCCGGGGGGTGAAGCCGGCGCGCTCGCAGACGTCCACGAGCTGGCGGCGGCAGCGCGGGCAGCCCGCGATCCACGACTCCTCGGCCAGTTCACCGATGCCCACCGCGCCCGCGCCGGCGAGCCGGTGCCCTTCGGGGACCAGGCCCACGAGCCGGTCGGTGAGGAGCGGGCGGACCACGAGGTCGTCCCATTCGGAGGGCCCGGGGCCGTAACGGAAGGCGAGGGCCACGTCGCAGTCGCCCTCGCGCAGCATCTCGACGGAGCGGGGCGGCTCGGCCTCGACCAGCGAGACGCGCGTGCCGGGGTGGTCCGCGCGGAGGGCGGCGAGCGCGGTGGGGACGAGCGTGGAGCTGCCGCTGGGGAAGGAGACGAGGCGGACGCGGCCGGCGCGGAGGCCGGCGATGGCGGCGACCTCCTCCTCTGCGGCGGTCAGCCCCGCGAGGATGCCGGAGGCGTGGCGGACGAGGACCTCACCGGCCTGGGTGAGACGCATCTCCCGGCCGGTGCGGACCAGTAGCGGCGTACCCGCCGAGGCCTCCAGGGCCTTCATCTGCTGGCTGACGGCCGGCTGGGTGCACCCCAGTTCACGTGCCGCGGCGGAGAAGGAGCCGGTCGCGGCGACGGCGCGCAGGACGCGGAGGTGACGGGCCTCGATCATGCTTCAAGCATAAGTGACGCTTGGGATGATCTCTCATTCTTCACGAGAATCTTTGAGAAGGATCGGGGCCGAGCCGCTTAGGGTGCTGTCATGTTCTTGCTGAGTGTGAACGCGGGCCGGGCGAAGACCGTCGACTACACCGACGCCCCTTCGGGGAGGACGGGCATCGACAAGCGGCCCGTGGAAGGGCCCGTACGGATCGAGTCGCCGGACCGGGACGGGGCGGGCGCGAGCGGGGTCGCCGGGGACGACGTCTGCGACCTGAGGTTCCACGGCGGCGCCGACCGTGCGGTGTACGCCTTCGCCCGTGAGGATTTGGACCGGTGGGAGCGGGAGCTCGGCCGCGAGCTGGACAACGGCTCCTTCGGCGAGAACCTCACGCTGAGGGGCGTCGACGTGAACGGCGCCCTGGTCGGGGAGCGCTGGCGGATCGGTGACCAGGTGGTCCTGGAGGTCACCGGCGGCCGCATCCCGTGCCGTACCTTCGCCGGCTTCCTCCAGGAGAAGGGCTGGGTGAAGCGGTTCACGCAGTCGGACGCGGGGCCCGGCGCGCTGCTGCGGGTGATCGAGCCGGGCGAGATCCGGGCCGGGGACCCCGTGACGGTGGTGCACCGGCCCGGACACGAGGTGACGGTCGCGTTCCTGCACCGGGCCGTGACCACCGAGCGGAGCCTGCTGCCCGCCACCCTGGCCGCCGCCCCGTGGATGGAGTCCGGACTCCTCGGTGTGGCCCGGCAGTACGCGGAGAAGTACGCGTCCGAGGAGGCCGGGGCCGCCGGGGAGGGGACCGAGGGCGAGGGCGCCTGACGGCGGGCCGGGCACTACGGTTCCGTCATGACGACTGCACTGATTACGGGCGCCACCGCGGGCATCGGGGCCGCCTTCGCACGGAGACTGGCGGCGGACGGCCACGACGTCGTGCTCGTGGCCCGGGACGTGAAGCGGCTGCGCGAGCAGGCGACCGAGCTGCACGACCGGCACGGCGTGGAGGCCGAGGTCCTGGCGGCGGACCTGTCGGAGGAGGAGGGGATCGCGGCCGTCGAGGCCCGGCTCTCCGACCGCAGGCAGCCGGTCGACCTGCTCGTGAACAACGCGGGCTTCGGCAACAAGGGCCGCTTCCTCGAAGTGTCCATGGCCGACGAGCTGAAGATGCTGCGGGTCCACTGCGAGGCGGTGCTGCGCCTCACCTCGGCCGCCTCGGCCTCGATGAAGGAGCGCCGCAGGGGCGGGGTGGTGAACGTGGCCTCGGTCGCCGCCTTCGTGCCGCGCGGCACCTACGGGGCGTCCAAGGCGTGGGTCGTGCAGTTCACCCAGGGCGCGGCCCGGGACCTCGCGGGGAGCGGGGTGCGGCTGATGGCGCTCTGCCCCGGCTTCGTGCGGACGGAGTTCCACCAGCGGGCCGGGATGGGGACGGACAGCATCCCGGGCTGGATGTGGCTGGACGCCGACCGTCTGGTGGCGGCGGCGCTCACGGACCTGGAGCGCGGGAAGACGCTCTCGATCCCCGACCCGCGCTACAAGGCCCTCATGGGTGTGGTGAAGCTGGCACCGCGCGGTCTGCTGGGCGGGGTCTCCTCCCGGGCGGGACGCAAGTACGGGCCGAAGTAGAGCGGTACGTACGCGGGGTGGGGCCGGCCCCGTGCCGGTCCGCGCCGGTGCCGTGGTCACCGGCCGGGCTGCCCGCCCGGGTGGCGCTCACCCGGTGCGCGGGCCCTCGTGGCCTTCGACGCAGGGGGCGGCGGACGGCGCGGGACCCGGGGCCCCGGTGGCACCACGGGCCTCCGTCGCGCCGGGGGTGCCCAGGTCCAGTCGGTCGGTGGTGCCGTCGGGCCAGGTCACGTGCAGCATGGGGCCGGTGACCCGGACGCGCGCGAGGTCCGTGACGGGGGCCGGGTCGGGGATGCCGGTGAGCGAGGCGAGGGCGACGAAGAGGCTCGCGGGGCCGCTCGTCGTGCCGTGCAGGGCGAGGGTGTGGCTGCCGGGGCCCTGAAGGGTTTCCCCGGTGGGGAGTTCGGTGGCCGTGCTTCCGGCGGGGAAGCCGTGGACGGGGTGGAGCTGGGCGCGGGGGCCGCCGGGGGTGGTGGCCCAGCCGGTCTGCCGTACGGGTGTCCCTTCCGGGGCGCCGAGGACGAGGTGGGCGCGGACCTCGGCGCGGCCGTGAGCGAGGGTCGCGGAGCGGACGGTCACGCCCGGCAGCGGGGTGTGCGAGGAGGCGGCCCAGCGGGGGCCGGTACCGGCGGGGGTGGCGGGGCCGCGGGTGGTCGGCCTCCCGTCCGCGAGCAGCGCGAAGTGGTTGTCCGCGGGGGCGGGCGCGGCGGTGGGTCCCGTACGGGTGGAGTAGGCGTGGCGGGCGTAGCCGGGGTCGTCCTCGCCGCCCGGGACGGCGTGGACGTGGTTGCTGCCGTGGTTGTGGAGGCGTACGAGACCGTCGGCGGCGGTGGTCTGGACGAGGAGCCCGGCGGGGGCGAGAGGGCGGACCGTGTCGGCCCGTTCGGCGGGCAGGGGTTCCTCGGGGTCGGTCCAGGCGGGATGGTCCGGCGGGAGCAGCAGTCCGAGGAAACCCTTGGCCGCCCAGTAGGGGGAGCCGGGACCGGAGTAGTCCTGGGCCAGCGGCGGGTGTGGGCCGTGCCAGCCGAGCGTGAGCAGGCCGCGCGCGTCGGTGGCGCCGCGTTCGTGGAAGTACCGCAGGGCTCCGGAGGCGAGCCGGCGGGTGGCACCGGGGCTGAGCGGGGTGTGTCCGGTGAGGGTGCCGAGCCAGGGTGCGGCGGCCGCGGCGAAGCGGTAGGTCAGGGAACGCCCGTACGGGAGGGGGGCTCCGCAGGCGTCGAAGAGGTGGACGTAGGCGTCGAGATGGGTGCGCAGCCGGGGCCCGTACCGGTCGAGAAGGGCACGGTCGCCGGCGAGGTGCGCGTGGAGGACCGGGTAGAAGTGCAGGGCCCAGGCGTTGTAGTGGTCGAAGGCGCGGTTGTCGCCGTCGCTGTACCAGCCGTCCCCGCGCCACCAGTCCTCGATGCGGGCCAGGGAGCGGTCGGCGGTGGCGGCGGCGCGGCCGGTGGCGATGCCGGTGTCCTGGAGGAAGCCGGCGACGGTGAGGCCGAACAGCCACCAGTTGTTGTCGACGGGGGACGGGCCGAGGGCGGGGAGCAGCCAGTCGGCGGTGCGGTGGCGGGTGGCGTCGTCGAGCCGGTCCCAGAGCCAGGGGCGGGTGAGGCGCAGGGCGAGGGCGACGGAGGCGGATTCCACGACGGCCTGGCGGGTGCCGGCCAGCAGCGGCCACGAGTCGGGACCGTCCGTGCCGGGTGCGGCGGTTCCGGCGGCGAGGCCTTCGGCGTACCGGTCGAGGTGGCCGTGGGGGTCGTGCCCCCCGGAGCCGGCGACACGGAGCGCGGCGAGGAGGAACGTGCGGGCGTAGCCCTCCAGGCCGTCGGAGCGGGCGCCGGAGCGGCTGGGGCGCGGGCCCGGCAGACCGATGAGGGCCTTGTGGGGCGAGGCGTACGGCCGGACGGCGAGCAGCAGCCGGTCGGCGGCCGTCTCCCAGTGGGCACGGGTCCATCCGGTGTACGGGCTGAGCTCACGGTTCTCGGGCGGGCTGGGCATGCTGCTCCCTGAGGCTCGGCTCCCCTTGGGGTGACGTCCGCGTCGCCCGGCATCCTGGAGACCCTCCGATCGAACGTCAAGGGAACTGGAGCGAATGATCGAAATTCCCGCCGTTCGATCATCGTGCTCTACAGTCGGGGAACCACCACCACCGCGAGGGGGAACCGCACGTGCGCGAGAGTGCCGCCGAACGACACGACCGACTGCTGGCCCTGGTGCGCGAACGCGGCACCGCCCGCGTCTCCGAC
Source organism: Streptomyces sp. (assembly GCF_031178505.1). Lineage (GTDB taxonomy): Bacteria > Actinomycetota > Actinomycetes > Streptomycetales > Streptomycetaceae > Streptomyces > Streptomyces gulbargensis. The sequence goes on from NZ_JAPSIW010000180.1 coordinate 5,228, forward strand.
CTGGCCGCCCTGCTCGGCGTCTCCCCCGTCACCGCCCGCCGGGACGTCGAGGCGCTGGCCGCGAAGGGCCTGCTCGACCGGGTGCACGGCCAGGTCTCCTGGCCCCGCGCCGCACCGGGCGCGGCGCCCGGCGCGGATGACGGCCCGCGCGGCGAGGGCCTGGTCCTGGGCCTGCTCGCACCCTCCGCCACGTACTACTTCGCCGAGGTGATCCGGGGCGCGCACGAGGCGGCGGCGCGGGCCGGCGCCCGGCTGGTGCTGCGCGTCTCGGACTACCGGCCGGAGGAGGACCGGGCGCGCACCGAGGGCCTGCTCGCGGCGGGCGCCGAGGGTGTCCTCGTGGCGCCGGGCTGGCGCGGCCCCGAGGACCGGCTCGCCTACGGGGACTGGTTGGCGGAACTGCCCGTACCGGCGGTGCTCCTGGAGCGGCGGGCCGAGCCGGGGAGCCCGCTCGACGGCCTGGACCGGGTGGCCTCGGACCACGCGCACGGGGTGCTGCTGGCGCTGCGGCACCTGCTCGGGCTCGGCCACGCCACGCCCCTGCTGGTGGCCCGCCGCGACTCGCCCACCGCCCTGGCGGTGCGGGCCGGGTACGCGGAGGCGCTCGGCACGCTGGGCCTGGCAAAGCCGCGGCCGGTCATCGACTCCGCACCCGCGCAGGCGGATCCGGAGGGCTTCGAGCGGGCGGTGCGGGCGCTGCACGAGGCGGTCGGTTCGGGCCTGGCGAGCGCGGCGCTCGTGCACAACGACGTGGACGCCATCGAGATCGCCCGGCGGCTCGGGGAGCTGGGGGTGCGGGTGCCCCGGGACCTGGCCCTGATCGCGTACGACGACGAGGTCGCGGCCCTCGCGGACACCCCGCTCACGGCGGTCGCCCCGCCCAAGCGGCAGGTCGGCCGGCACGCGGCGCAGCTGCTGGTGGAGCGGCTCACCGAGGCCCCGGGCGAGGACGCGGCGCGCCGCCACCTGAGCCTGCTGCCGACGCTGCGCGTGCGGGATTCGTGCGGGAGCGCCGGAGCCTGATCGTTCTGATCTTTTTTCGATCAATCAATCTTTCGCTCTTGACTTCGTTCAGGAACGGTCACAGGATCACGGCCAACCCCGTCCACGCCGCCGATCAGGAGCCGTGCCGTGAGCCTCAGCTGGAGCAGAACGACCCGCCTCGCCGCAGGCACCGCCGCCGCCCTGGCCGTCCTCACGGCCTGCGGCGGCGGTGCGGACACCGCGGACCGACCGAACGGGCCCGTGACCCTGACCTTCTGGGGATGGGCCAAGGGCACCCGGGAGGCGGTGGCCGCCTTCAACGCCTCCCACACCGACATCCAGGTGAGGTTCGAGGAGATCCCCTCCGGCACCGCCGGCGGTTACGCCAAGATCTCCAACGCCGTGAAGGCGGGCAACGCCCCCGACCTCGTCTCCATCGAGTACCCCTCGCTCCCCGAGTTCGTGAGCTCCGGCGCCCTGCAGGACATCGGCGACGAGTTCACCGAGGCCGACCGCGCCAAGCTGCTCCCCCAGGCCGTCGAACTGACCACCCTCGGCGGCAGGACCTGGGCCGTCCCCTTCGACGCCGCCCCGCAGGCGTTCTACTACCGCAAGGACCTCTTCGAGCGGTACAAGATCCCCGTCCCCACCACCTGGGACGCGTTCCGGAAGGCCGCCGAACAGGTCAGGAAGGCCGACCCCGAGGCCCGGATCGCCACCTTCTTCCCCGACGACCCGACCACGTTCGAGGCCATGGCCTGGCAGGCCGGCGCCCAGTGGTTCAAGGCCGAGAACGACACCTGGAAGATCGACACCACGGATCCGGCGACCACCAAGGTCACCGCCTACTGGCAGGGCCTCGTCGACGACGGCCTCGTCCACAAGAACGCCTCCTTCAGCCCTGAGTGGACCGGCTCCCTCAAGAACGGCACCACCTTCGGCTACCTCGGCGCGTCCTGGGGCGCGGGCGTCCTCAAGGGCACCCTGCCCGAGCAGAGCGGCAAGTGGGCCGTCGCCCCCCTGCCCAGCTGGGACGGCAGGCCCGCCAGCGGCATGCTCGGCGGCTCCACCTTCGCCGTGACCAAGGACAGCAAGCGGAAGGCGGCCGCGGTGGCCTTCGCCGAGTGGATGTCCACCACCGAGGAGGGCGTCACGGCCCGCATCTCCTCCGGCACCTCCAGCGCCTTCCCCGCCGCCACCGCCCTGCGTCCGGTCGCCAGGAAGGCCTTCGACGCCGGCTTCTTCGGCGGCCAGGACATCTACGCCCTCTTCGAGGCCTCCGGCGCCTCCATCAACCCGCACTGGGCGTGGGGTCCCACCACCGGCACCACCAACACCGCCGTCAAGGACGTCTTCGGCCGCATCGCCCCCGGCGGCCCGACCCTCGCCGACGCCGTCAAGGCCGGCCACGACGCCACCGTCGCCGAACTCACCCGGCGCGGCCTGAAGGTCGAGGGCTGACCGGATGAAGGCCCGCACCCGCGCCGCCGCGATCCTGCTCGCCCCCTTCTTCCTCCTGTTCACCGCGGTGATGGTGCTGCCGATCGGCTACGCGGTCTGGCTCAGCCTCTTCACCGAGAAGCAGTCCGGGCTGGGCTTCGGCGGCGCCGAGACCGTCTTCACCGGTCTCGGCAACTACCGCGCGGCGCTGGGTGACCCGGCCTTCCGCGAGGGCTTCCTCGTCCTCATCGGCTACTGCCTGCTCCACATCCCCCTGCTCCTCACCGGGGCCCTGGCGCTCGCGCTCCTCCTGGACTCGGCGCTCGCCCGCGCCCGCCGCTTCTTCCAGCTCGCCCTCTTCCTGCCGCACGCCGTGCCCGGCATCATCGCGGCCCTCATCTGGGTCTACCTCTACACGCCCCAGCTCAGCCCGGTGGTGAAGGCGATGGAGGCCGGCGGGATCGGCTTCGACTTCTTCTCCCCCGAAGGAGCCCTGCCCTCCGTCGTCAACATCGCCCTGTGGGAGTGGCTCGGCTACAACATGGTCATCTTCTACGCGGCCCTGCAGGCCATCGACCGGTCCGTCATCGAGGCGGCCACCGTCGACGGGGCCGGCTCCTGGCGCGTCGCCCTCTCCATCAAGGTCCCGCTCATCAAGGCCTCGCTCGCGATGGTCGGCCTCTTCACGGTCATCGGCTCCCTCCAGCTGTTCACCGAGCCGCTGATCCTCAACAAGGGCACCGGCTCCGCCGTCACCTCCACCTGGACGCCGAACATGTACGCCTACACCGCGGCCTTCGACCGCAACGACTACGGACTCGCCGCGGCGGCCTCCGTGCTCCTCGCCCTGACGGCGGCGCTGCTCTCCTTCGCCGTGACGCGGCTGACCGGGCGCCGGAAGGGAGGCCGGACGGCATGAGCGGCCCCCGTACCCCCTCCGTCTGGCTGTCGCGGGCGGCCGTCAACGGCGCCCTCCTCCTGGCCGTCGTCTACACGCTCTTCCCCCTGGTGTGGCTGGTGACCGCCGCCACCAAGGACGCCGGCGGGCTCCTCGCCGGGAACGCCTTCTCCTTCGAGGGCTTCGACCTCGGCGGCAACCTCTCCCGCCTCGCCGCCCACCACGACGGCATCTACTTCCACTGGTACGCCAACAGCCTGCTCTACGCGGGCGTCGGCGCCCTCGCCTGCGCGCTCATCAGCGTCGCCGCGGGATACGCCTTCCACGTCCACGACTTCCGCGGCAAGGAGAAGCTGTTCGGGCTCGTCCTCATGGGCGTGCTCGTGCCCACCACCGCGCTCGCCCTGCCGATGTACCTGCTCGCCAGCGAGGTCGGCATCGTCAACACCTACGCGGCGGTGCTCCTCCCCGTCCTCGTCAACCCGTTCGGTGTCTACCTCTCCCGGGTCTTCTGCGCCGGTTACATCCCCGACGAGGCCCTGGAGGCCGCCCGTATCGACGGCGCAGGCGAACTGCGCGCCTTCTGGTCCATCGGTCTGCGCATGGTCATGCCCGGCTTCGTGACGGTCTTCCTCTTCCAGTTCACCGCCATCTGGAACAACTTCTTCCTCCCCCTGGTGATGCTCTCGGACCAGGAGCTCTTCCCGCTGAGCCTCGGCCTGTACGCGTGGAACAGCAACGCCCACGCCGAACCCGGCCACTACCCCCTCGTCGTCACCGGATCCCTGCTCGCCGTGGTCCCCCTCGTCATCGCCTTCGTCTCCCTCCAGCGCCACTGGAAGGCGGGTCTGACCGCCGGCAGCGTCAAGTGAGGAGCCCAGGTCCCAGGATGCACCCGACCACCGACAACCGCCCCGCCCTGCTGCTCGCGATGGGCCCGGGCGTCGACGCCCGCCTGTTCACCGAGGACCACCGCGCCCGCCTCGCGGCCCTGGCCCGCACCGATCCGCACCTCGTCGCCCACGACCTGACCGCCCCCGACCCGCGCGCCGCCGCCGCCCTCGCCGAGGCGGAACTCCTCCTCACCTGCTGGGGCGCAACGCCACTCACCGCCGAGGTACTCGCCCGCGCACCGCGCCTGCGGGCCGTCGTGCACGCGGCCGGGTCCGTCAAGCACCACGTCACCGACGCCTGCTGGGACCGGGGCCTGCGCGTCACCTCGGCCGCCGCCGCCAACGCGCTGCCGGTCGCCGAGTACACCCTCGCCGCGATCCTCTTCGCCGGGAAGCGGGTCCTGCGCTCCGCCCGCCGGTACGCCGAACTCCGCGCCGACCACGCCTGGCCGGCCGAGTCCGCCGACTGGGGCAACCACCGCCGCACGGTCGGCATCGTCGGCGCCTCCCGCATCGGCCGCCGGGTCATCGAGCTGCTGCGCCCCTTCGACTTCGAGATCCTGCTCCACGACCCGTACGTGACGGCCCCTCCGCCCGGGGTGGAGCTCACCGGCCTGGACGAACTCTGCGCCCGCAGCAGCGTCGTCTCGGTCCACGCGCCCCAACTGCCGTCCACGTACCGGATGATCGGCCCCGCGCAGCTCGCCGCGATGCGCGACGGCACCACCCTGATCAACACCTCGCGCGGCTCCCTCATCGACGAACCGGCGCTCCTCCCCCACCTCGTCGCGGGCCGCCTCGACGCGGTCCTCGACGTCACCGACCCGGAGCCGCCACCCCCCGGCTCCCCGCTCTACACCCTCCCGAACGTCCTCCTCACCCCCCATGTGGCGGGCTCGCTGGGCAACGAACTGCACCGGATGGCCGACCAGGCCCTGGAAGAGGTGGCGCGCTACGGCAGGGGCGAACCGTTCGCGGAGGAGGTACGGGCCGCGGACCTGGGGCACTCGGCGTAGGACGCGTCGCCGGGGCCCTCCGGACCTAGACTGGAGAAGACCCCCACCCCCGGTCGGGAGGCGTCATGACATTCGGCC
>NZ_JAPSIW010000181.1 GCF_031178505.1 Streptomyces sp.
GAGCCCTCACGGACCTCCTCGGCGGGTGACGGACAGGTGCACCCAACCCCACTCGTTGGAGTGAATCACGCCAACGAGAGGATCCGGCAAACGTGTTCGGTGCGTTTATTCCGGTACGGGCACTCGCCCGTGTACACCTCCGGAAGGCAGGAAGCCATGAGGCAGATTCGCCGAAGTGGTCTGGCCACACTGATGGTCACGGGTGGGGCGCTCGCTCTCTCGGCGGGCGTCTCCCACGCCGACTCCGGCGCACAGGGCGCCGCGGTCGGCTCGCCGGGAGTGGCGTCCGGCAACACGGTGCAGGCGCCGGTGCACGTACCGGTCAACGTCTGCGGCAACACGGTGAACGTCGTCGGACTGCTCAACCCGGCCTTCGGCAACAGCTGTGCGAACCACTCCGCCGAGCCCGCGGGCTACGGCGAGGACAGCGGCGGCCGCGCGCACAAGGACCTGCCCGGCACCCCGCGCGGCGGGGAGCAGGGCGGCTCCCACGGTGGGGGCTCCCACGGCGGCGGATCCTCCAACGGTGGCGGGGCCACCGCAGAGGGCACGGCCCAGGGCTCGCCCGGCGTGCTCTCCGGGAACGTCGTCCAGGCCCCCGTCCACGTCCCGGTCAACGTCAGCGGCAACTCCGTCAACGTGGTCGGCATCGGCAACCCGGCCTTCGGCAACACCTCGGTCAACGGCCCGGTGACGCCGCCGAAGCCGGAGCTGCCCGAGCAGCCGGTCGAGAACCCGACGCCGCGTCCCCAGACCCCCGCCCCCGTGCGGAACGTACCGGTGCCGCAGGACGACGAGGCCCCGCGTCCCGCGCCCGCGCCCGCGCCGCAGGGCGAGGCGAGCGGCCCGGCGCTGGCCGCCACCGGCGCCGACGCCCTCGGCTACGTGCTTCCGGCGAGCGCCGCGCTGCTCCTCGGTGGCGCCCTGCTGTACCGCCGCGCCCGCCGCGCCGGCGACACCGAGACGGCCGGCCGGGCCTGACCGTCCGGGACGCCCGCCCCGGCCGCGCCCCGTCGGCTCCCCAGCCGTCAGCCCCGGTCGCGGCCGTGGCCGTCCTCCCCGCCGTACCGCCAGGCCCGGAGCACCGCCTCGATGGCGGGCGCCACCCTCGTCCGGGCCTGGTGACGCGGCACGCCCCCCATGAGCAGCGTGTCGTACGGGGTGTCGACGTGCCGCACGGACGCCCGCACCGCGGCCGTGACGGCGCCCGGGTCCAGGGCCCGGCCCGCCGCCGTGCGTCCCACCCGGCCGCTGCCCTTCACCGAGGCGTGCACCGCGACCTCCCGGGCCCGCTCCGCCGGGATCGACGGGAACAGCCGCAGGATCTCCGCCTCCAGGGCCGCCGTGAGCCCGGCGTCGCGGACCGCGCGCCGCTCCGCGTCCCGGGCCCGCCGCCTGGCCCGTGCCTCCGCGTCCGCCAGGCAGGCCGCCTCGGCCCGGGCGAGCGCCTCCTCCTCGACGAGCAGCCCCTGCCGCTCGTACCGCGTACGGCGCCGGTTGTGCCGGACGACCACCGCCCACAAGGTGCTGTTCTCCCGGGCGCGCCGGGTGAGTGCCGTGTCGCCGCGCGGCAGGAAGACCAGGTGGCCCAGGTCCGCGCAGTCCAGGCAGACCGGCGCGTTGAACTCCAGGATCATCCGCGGCAGCGGCCCCCGCCGGCACTCGGAGCAGCGGCGTCCGCGCAGCGGTTCGACGACGACGGGAGCGACCAGGTCCACGGCCGTCCTCCCTCAGCGCACGCCGGGAGCGGCGGCGGCCGTGACGAACCGGGCCCGTGCCTGCCGCGCCCGGTCCGAGCGGCGGGCGTCCTCCTCGTCAGCCGCCTCGTGCGCGCGGGCGGCCTCCGTGAGACGCCGCACCTCGGGGTCGTCGCAGACCAGCCGCACCCGGAACAGGGCCTGCCGGGCCGCGGTCCGCCGCCGGTGGGGGACGAATCGGGTCTCCTCGGCCTCCTCGGGGCCCGGCTCCTCAACCGCCCGCAACCAGCGGTCCTTCCGGCTGTGCCGGTGCTCGACCGGCGTGCCCGCGAACGCGCCGCGGGCGATCCGCCCCTGCCGGAGCGGCTCGCTCCGGGCGGGCGCGGCCGTGCGTTCGGCGGCCCGCCCCTGGAACCCGTGCGTCGCGATCACACCCGAAGGTGTTCCCGCCAGGGCTGTCGGTGTCGCGTCCATGACCGGTCGTCCCTCCCGCGCGCCGACACGGATCCGTGGATCCCCCCACCCTCCGATCATGACAGCCGGAGGGCCGGGCGTCACTGGCGGTAGCCGTTGAGGAAGCGCCCGATGCGGCTGATCGCGGCGTCGAGGACGTCGGCGTGCGGCAGGGTCAGGATGCGGAAGTGGTCCGGGCTCGGCCAGTTGAAGCCCGTCCCCTGCACGACCTGGATCTTCTCGCGCAGCAGCAGGTCGAGCACGAACTTCTCGTCGTCGTGGATCCGGTGGACGGCCGGGTCGAGGCGCGGGAAGGCGTACAGGGCACCCTTCGGCTTCACGCAGGAGACGCCGGGGATCTCGTTGAGCTTCTCCCAGGCCCGGTCGCGCTGTTCGCGCAGCCGGCCGCCCGGGGCGGTCAGCTCGTCGATCGACTGCCGGCCACCGAGGGCGGCCTGGATGGCGTACTGGGCGGGGGCGTTGGCGCAGAGCCGCATGGAGGCCAGCATGGTGAGGCCCTCCAGGTAGTTCCTCGCGTGCTGCTTCGGGCCGCTGACGACGAGCCAGCCGGAGCGGAAGCCGGCCACCCGGTAGGTCTTGGACAGACCGCCGAAGGTCAGGACGACGAGGTCGGGGGCGAGGGAGGCGGCCGGGTGGTGGACGGCGTCGTCGTAGACGATCCGGTCGTAGATCTCGTCCGCGAACACCATCAGCCCGTGCCGGCGGGCCAGATCGAGGATGCCCTCCACGACCTCCTTCGGATAGACCGCGCCCGTGGGGTTGTTGGGGTTGATGACGACCACGGCCCGGGTCCGGTCGGTGATCTTCGACGCCATGTCGTCGAGGTCCGGGTACCAGTCGGAGGACTCGTCGCACAGGTAGTGCACGGCCTTGCCGCCGGAGAGCGTGGTGACCGCCGTCCAGAGCGGGAAGTCCGGGGCCGGGATCAGGATCTCGTCGCCGTCCTCCACCAGGGCCTGGACGGCCATGGAGACGAGTTCGGAGACGCCGTTGCCGAGGAAGACGTCGTCCACGTCGACCCCGGGCACGCCCATCTCCTGGTAGCGCTGGGCGACGGCCCGGCGGGCGGAGAGGATGCCGCGCGAGTCCGTGTAGCCGTGGGCCCGGGGGAGCATCCGGATCATGTCCTGGACGATCTCCTCCGGGGCCTCGAAGCCGAAGAGGGCCGGGTTGCCGGTGTTGAGGCGCAGGACGCTGTGGCCCGCCTCCTCCAGCGCGTTGGCGTGCTCGATGACCGGGCCGCGGATCTCGTAGCAGACCTCGTTCAGCTTGCTCGACTGCCGGAACTCCATGTCCGCACTCCCCAGGTCCCCGGAAACTGTTGGTGCTTGGTTTTACCAAGTTCGAGCTTGGAAAGTCCAACAACATGTCTAGACTGCGGGACATGCCACGTCAGCCACGCCGCCGCAGCTACGACCAGCACTGCGCCGCCGCGCACGCCCTCGACCTGGTCGGCGACCGCTGGACCCTGCTCGTCGTCCGTGAACTCCTCGCCGGACCGCGCCGCTACACCGACCTGCACGCCGATCTCCCCGGCGTCAGCACCGACATGCTCGCCGGCCGCCTCAAGGACATGGAGGCCACCGGACTCGTCACCCGCCGCCGTCTGCCGCCCCCCGCCTCGGCCTCGGTGTACGAACTCACCCCGCGCGGACGGGACCTCCTCCCCGTCCTGCGCGCCCTGGCCGACTGGGGCGCGCAGGACCTCGCCGAACCGCGCCCGACCGACGCCGTCCGGGCCCACTGGTTCGCCGTCCCGCTCCTCGGACCGCTCGCGGAACTGGGCCCCGGACTCGTGCAGGTGACCCTGGACGAAGGCGAGTTCCACGTACGGATCGGGGCCGACGGCAGCCTCGCGTACGGGGACGGGGCGGCCGGCGACCCCGACGTACGTCTCCGTACGGACGCGGCGACCTGCCGGGCGCTCGCGGCGGGGCGGCTCACGCCGGCCGAGGCCCTGGACAGCGGCCGGGCCGAACTGCGCCGGAGCGGGGCCGCCGCCGAACCGTCCACGTCGGACGTGCGCTGAGCGGGACCCCCAGAAGTGGACGGCGGGGGCCGCGCTCAGGTCGGGACGGCGGCAAGGGCGGCGGCGAGACGGTCCCGGGCCGCCGTCTGCGCCGCGATCCGCGCGTCCAGGACGGCCAGCCGTCGACGGGCGATCCGCAGGCCCCCCTCGGACGGCGGGGCCGAGGCGAGGTCCCCGTCGAGGCACTCGCGGAAGGCGGCGACGTCCTCCAGGGTGAGCCCGGCGTCCAGCAGATGGCGGATGTTGGCCACCCGGCCCACCGCCGACTCCTCGTACACCCGGTAGCCGTTGGCCGCCCGGGCGGAGACGAGGAGACCCGCCTGCTCGTAGTGGCGCAGGGCCCGCGCCGAGACACCCGTCCTGCGGGCCAGTTCACCGATGCGCACGCGCACCACCTCCCGCGTTGTTCTACCACCGGGCGGACACGCGGGCGGTGGGGGGCGCGACTCAGGTGACCAGGGCGCCGCCGTCGACGGGCAGGACGGTCCCGGTCAGATAGGCGGCCTCGGGCGCGGCGAGCGCGGTGATCGCCCACGCGACCTCCTCCGGCCGGCCGAGCCGCCGCAGCGGCGTATGGGCGAGCTGCCACTCCCGTACCGCCCGGAGGCGTTCCGGTGACAGCCCCATGTGCTCCCCGATCGGTGTCTCGATCGCGCCGGGGGCGACCGCCACCACCCGGACGCCGTCGGGCGCGAGGTCCAGCGCCCAGCAACGGGTGAGGGTCTCCAGGGCGCTCTTGGTCGCTGGGTAGACGGAGCTGCCCGGCCAGCCGCGCTGCCCGATCGCCGTCGTCACGTTGACGACCACGCCGCGCGACTCCCGGAGCGCCGGGACGGCCGCCTGGGTGAGCAGGACCGGGGCGAGGAGGTTCGTCTCCAGGAGCGGCGCCAGGGTGGTCCGGTCGAGGGTGCCGAGCGGGCCGCCGGCCGCGATCCCGGCGTTGTTCACGAGGACGTCGAGGCGGCCGTGACCGGTGAGCACGGCGCGGACGATCTCCTCCGGCGCGCCTTCCGCCGTCACGTCGAGAGGCAGCGGGTGGATGAGGGGATGGCCGTCGGCCGTCTCGCGCAACGGTTCGGGCCTGCGCCCCACGGCGACGACGGCCGCTCCCTGCCCGGCGAAGGCGCGCGCGGTGGCCCGGCCGATGCCGGTACCCGCACCGGTGACGACGACGACCCTGGTGGGTGAGGTGGTGTTCATGGACCCGATGGTCGAACCCTGACGCCAGTGGCAAGGTCAAACGCGGTCGCGCGCGGGGCGGTGGCGGGCGGCGGGAGAGGAGCGGGCAGGATGAGCGGAATGCGATACGAGCCGATCACCTGGGGCCGGCTGGCGGGCCGGCTCGGCGCCCACCTCGACCGGGCGACCCCCCGCGACGGAAGCGACTGGCTGAAGGTCGGGCTCGACGGACCGCCGGCCGCGCCCGGTGGCGAGCTGGCCGCGAACCTCGCCGAACAGCTGAGGGCACGCGGCCGGGCCGTCCACGTCGTCGCGACCGACGGCTTCCTGCGGCCCGCCTCCCTCCGGTACGAGCACGGCAAGCAGGACCCCGACGCGTACTACGGCGAATGGGTCGACACCGGGGCCCTCTGGCGGGAGGTCTTCACGCCACTGGAGCCGGGCGGCACCGGGCGGGTGCTGCCCGACCTCTGGGACCCGGCGCGGGACCGGGCCACCCGCAGTCCGTACGTGACGCTGCCGCCCGGTGGGGTGCTGATCGTGCACGGGCCGTTCCTCCTCGGCCACTGGTTCCCCTTCGACCTCACCGTCCACCTGCGCCTCTCGCCCGCCGCACTCGCCCGGCGCACCGAGGAGGCCTGGACCCTGCCGGCCTTCGCCCGGTACGCCGCCGAGGCCGACCCGGCCGGCACCGCCGACGTCGTCGTGCGCGCCGACGACCCGCGCCACCCGGCGTGGACGGGGATCGACCGGTAGGGCGCCGCCGGGGGCGCCGTGCTTCCGTGGCCGGAGCGGTGCCGGAGAGCGTGCCGTGCTGTGCCGCCGAGGGGCGCCGTGCCGCCGCTCACGTCGTGCCGCCGGGGGGCGCCGTGCTTCCGTGGCCGACCGGCGCGGGAGCCGTGCCGCTGCTCACGCCGTGCCAGGCGGCCGGACCGGTACGGGAGCCGTGCCGTGGTGAGCCGCTCACGCCGGGCCGTGCCGCTGCTCACGCCGGGCCCCGCCGTCGCTCACACCGGCCATCGCTCACACCGTGCCGCCGGCTGGGCCCTCCCCTCCCGTGGCCTCCTCCGGCCGGCCGCCCACCCGGGTGACCGCCTCCGCGCCCGCGCGGCAGCCGGCTTCCGCCGCCTCGGCGGGGGTCGCGCCCGCGAGGCGGGCGGCCAGGAAGGCGCCGGTGAACGCGTCACCGGCGCCGGTCGAGTCGACCAGCCGGTCCGGGCCGACCGGGGACGCCGGGACGCGGGCCGTGACCGCGCCGCCCTCGGCGATCAGCGCTCCGCCCGCGCCGAGGGTGACGACCACCAGGGGAAAGCGCCGGCTGAGCGTGGCCGCCGCCGTGGCGGGCGAGGAGCGGCCGGCGAGCAGGCGGGCCTCGCCGGCATTGGGCAGCAGGGTCTCCGCGCCCGCCGCCCGGGCCAGGAACCGGCCGGGGCCGAGCCCGGCGAGGAAGCCCGCCGACGCCGGGTCCACGCTCACCGGCACCCCCGCCGACCGGGCGTCCCGCAGCGCCCGCCGGGCGACCTCCCGGCTCGGGGCGGTGAAGAACAGGTAGCCGGAGAGGTGGAGCCGGGCCACGCCCTCCAGGAGCTCCGCCGACCAGTCGCCGGGGGAGAGGCGCAGGGCGGCACCGCTGTCGGTCAGGAACGTGCGCTCCGCCGAGGCGTCCACCAGGGCGATCACGGTCGCCGTCGCGGCCTCCGGGTCGCGTACGAGGACCGGCCGGACGCCCGCGCGCCGCAGGGCCCGCTCGTGCCAGTCGGCCGCCTCCGCGCCGACCCGGCCGAGCAGCCGCACCTCGGCCGCCGAACGGGCCGCCCAGCAGGCGGCGTTGGCGCCGGCTCCGCCCGGCAGGGTGCGGATCTCCGCCGCCGTGTCCGTGGCGGGCGCCAGCGGGGTCCGGTGCCGGGCGACGACGTCCGTGACCACGTCCCCGACGACCAGGAGCGCACCGCCCGAGGCGCTCACCGCCCGCCCGCGGCGTACGCCCCCGCGATGCGCGCCGCGAGCCGGACGTTGCCTCGCACCGCCGCCAGGTTGGCCTCCAGGGACGCGCCGTCCGTGTGGGTCGTCAGGTACTCCAGGAGGAAGGGTGTCACCGCCTGGCCCGTGATGCCCTTCTCCTTCAGCTCGGCGAGCCCCCGCGCGAGCACCCGGTCGTGCAGTGCCGGGTCCAGCTGTTCCGCCTCCGGCACCGGGTTGGCCACCACGAGCGCCGACCAGGGGGCGCCGAGGCCGTCCCGCGCCCGCATGACCTCCGCCACCTCCCCGGGGCTGCGCAGCGTCCAGTCGACCGGTTCGCCGGAGGAGGCCAGGTAGAAGCCGGGGAAGGTGTCCGTGCCGTACCCGACGACCGTCACGCCCAGGGTCTCCAGCCGCTGGAGCGTCGCCGGCACGTCCAGGATCGACTTCACGCCCGCGCACACCACGGTGATCCCGACCCGGGCGAGCAGCCGCAGGTCGGCGGACTCGTCCTGGGTCTCGCGCCACTCGCGGTGGACCCCGCCGAGTCCTCCGGTGGCGAAGACGGGTATGCCGGCCGCGTCCGCCAGGAGGGCCGTCGCCGAGACGGTCGTCGCGCCGGTCGCTCCCGTCGCGAGGGCCGGGCCCAGGTCCCGGTGCCCCAGCTTCCGTACCGCCGGATCCTCCGCGATCCGGATCAGCTCGGCCCGGTCCAGGCCGACCCGGGCCGTGCCGTCGACGACGGCCACCGTCGCGGGGACGGCGCCCCCGGCCCGTACCGCCTCCTCCAGTTCCACGGCCACGGCCAGGTTGCGCGGGCGCGGCAGACCGTGGGCGATGATCGTCGATTCCAGCGCGACGACGGGACGGCCCTCGTGGAGCGCCTCCCGTACCTCTTCGGACACCTGTGTGGGCATGCTCCATCCCTGGCGCGGGCGCGCGCCCGGCAAACCTCGGTGGCGCACACCGGACACCCTCCCGGCCCGTTCGTCCCGGCCGCTACAGTCACCGCCCATGACGACCACTCATGACCTGCCGTCCTTCGCCGTGCACATTCCGGACGCCGTACTCGAACCCGAGCCGCTCGATCCCGCGCAGATCGTCTCCGGCGCCCCGGAGGTCTCGGGAAAGGTGCTGTGGGAGTCGGCCGACGGCACGCAGGTGCGCGGCATCTGGCAGATCACGCCCGGGGTCGTCACGGACACGGAGGCCGACGAGCTGTTCGTGGTGGTCAGCGGGCGGGCGACGGTCGAGGTCGAGGGCGGGCGGACCCTGGAGATCGGCCCGGGCGACGCCTGCGTGCTGCGCGCGGGCGACCGGACCACCTGGACGGTGCACGAGACGCTCCGCAAGGCGTACCACGTCAGTCTCTGACCCGCCCGGCGCGACGGGCCGGCGACAGCCTCACGGCCTTCCCGTCGCCCCTTCCGTCCCAGCCGTCCCGCGTTCAACTCCGGCCGGGCGGAGGCCTGTCCGAGGTCTGGAAGGAAACCTTCCTGTCCGATAGCATCCCCGGCGGCGGCTCGGCGCGGCGGCCCCTCCCCGGGACGTGACGCGCTCAGCGAGAGCTCTGACCCGGCCGCCGTGCACGGCTCGCCCGTGGGGTGCCCCTTTCACCCCGCGGGCCGGACGCCGCGCCCACGGGCCCGCCCCGGGGGCCGGCGTCCGTGCCCCCGCGCGCCGGCCGTGCTCCGCACCGGTGTCCAGCTCTCGCCACCCCCAGGCCAGGGAGTCCGGGTATGCGCCCGTCCGTCTCAGCCCCTCTCCGTCCCCGCTCCACCCCCCTCACGACCGTCCGTCCGTCCTTCCTCCTCGCCGCCCTCCTGGCACTCGTCGGCGGCCTCCTCCTCGCCCAGCCCGGCCGGGCGGGAGCCGCCGCCGACCCGCTGATCTCCCAGGGACGGCCCGCCACCTCCTCCTCGATCGAGGACGCCACCTTCGGCCCCGAGAAGGCCGTCGACGGCGTCACCACCACCCGCTGGGCCAGCGCCGAGGGCTCCGACCCGCAGTGGATCACCGTCGACCTCGGCCCCTCCGCCACCGTCTCCCGGGTCCGCCTCGTGTGGGAGGTCGCGTACGCCCGGACCTACCGCGTCGAGATCTCCGCCGACAACGTCGCCTGGACCACCCTCGCCACCGAGAGCGCGGGCAACGGCGGCACCGACGACTGGACCGGACTCACCGGGCAGGGGCGCTACCTGCGCGTGTACGGCACCTCGCGCGGCACCCCGTACGGCTACTCCCTGTACGAACTGGAGGCGTACGGCACCAGCGGCGGCACGCCCCCGCCCACCGGCGCCTTCACCGTCGTCGCCGCCGGGGACATCGCGGACAGGTGCACCGCGTCCAGCAGCTCCTGCGCCCACCCCAAGACGGCCGCGCTGGCGCAGCGCCTCGCGCCCGCCTTCCACGTCACCATGGGCGACAACCAGTACGACGACGCGATGCTCTCCGACTTCCGCGCCTACTACGACAAGACCTGGGGCGCCTTCAAGGCCAGGACCCGGCCCGTCCCCGGCAACCACGAGACCTACGACCCGGCCGGTCCCCTCGCCGGCTACAAGTCCTACTTCGGCGCGATCGCCTACCCGCAGGGCAAGCCGTACTACAGCTACGACCACGGCAACTGGCACTTCGTCGCCCTCGACTCCAACTCCTTCGACGACCCCGCCCAGATCCAGTGGCTCAAGGACGACCTCGCCCGCACCACCAAGGGCTGCGTCGCCGCCTACTTCCACCACCCGCTCTACTCCTCAGGCGGCCACGGCAACGACCCCGTCTCCCGGCCGGTCTGGAGGATCCTCTACGACGCCAAGGCCGACCTGGTCCTCAACGGGCACGACCACCACTACGAGCGCTTCGCCCCGCAGGACCCCGACGGCCGGGCCACCGCCGACGGCATCGTCGAGATCGTCGGCGGCATGGGCGGCGCCTCCCCCTACCCGATCGAGACCGTCCAGCCCCACAGCCAGAAGCGGATCAGCGGCCCCTACGGCGTGCTGAAGCTGGACCTCACCGACACCACCTACACCTGGCAGTTCGTCGGAGTGGACAACCAGGTCAAGGACTCCGCCCCGACCTACCGCTGCCACTGATGTACCTCGCGACCACCGGTCGCCCGGACGTGCCGCCGGCCCCCACGGGGGTCCGGCGGCA
>NZ_JAPSIW010000876.1 GCF_031178505.1 Streptomyces sp.
CACGCGCTGCGCGTGGACCTGTTCACGCACCTGCAGGCTCAGTCGCTCGGGTTCTTCACCCGCACCCGGGGCGGGGAGGTCCAGTCGCGGCTCACGCACGACATCGCCGGCATGCAGTCGGTCGTCACCAGCTCCGCGACCGGTGTGGCGTCGAACCTCACGACGGCCGTGGCCACGGCCGTGGCGATGGTCGCGCTGTCCCCGGCGATGAGCCTGATCTCCCTGGTGGTCCTGCCGCCGGCCGTCTGGCTCTCCCGGCGCGTGGCCCTGATCCGGCGCGACGTCACCGACGAGCGCCAGCGCGAGCTCGCCCTGCTCCACACCCAGGTCGAGGAGGTTCTCTCCGTCTCCGGGGTCCGGCTGGCCAGGACATTGGGCACCACCGCCCGTGACGCCGCCCGCTTCACCGCCCGCTCCGACCGCCTCCTGCACCTCGAGCTGCGCAGCCAGCTCGCCGGTCGCTGGCGGATGGCCACCATGCAGATCGTCTTCGCGGCGATCCCCGCCGTCGTCTACCTCGCCGCCGGCTTCCCGGCCACCGGCGGCGGGATGAGCATCGGCACCCTGGTGGCCTTCACGGCACTGCAGGGCGCCGTCTTCCGCCCGGTGATGGGACTGCTCAACATCGGCGTGCAGTGGGTGACCGCCCTGGCCTTCTTCAGCCGGATCTTCGAGTACCTCGACCTGGAGCCGCAGATCCGGCCCCCGAACGACCCCGTGCCGCTCGAGCCCGGGGCCGTGCGCGGCGAGGTCCGTCTCGAGGGGGTGCGCTTCGCGTACGACGACGGCGCCGACGTGCTGCACGGGATCGACCTGACGCTGGCCGCGGGCACCACCACCGCCGTGGTCGGGCCCACCGGCTCCGGCAAGAGCACCCTGGGGTCCCTGCTGCCGCGGCTCAACGACGCCACGCACGGGCGGGTGAGCATCGACGGCACGGACGTGCGCGACGTCGCTCCGGCGGACCTCGCGCGGATCGTCGGGGTCGTCTCGCAGGAGACCTACCTCGTCCACGCCTCGGTGCGCGAGAACCTCCTGCTCGCCGCTCCGGACGCCTCCGACGCCGCCCTGTGGGAGGCCCTCGGCGCGGCACGCGTCGCCGACACGGTCGCCGCGCTGCCGGACGGGCTGGACACGCTGGTCGGCGCCCGCGGTCACCGCTTCTCCGGCGGGGAGCAGCAGCGCCTGGCGATCGCCCGCACCATCCTGCGCGATCCGCCCGTGCTCGTCCTGGACGAGGCCACCAGCGCGCTGGACAACACCACCGAGGCGCAGGTCCAGGACGCCCTGGACCGGCTCTCGGCCGGCCGGACGACCCTGACCATCGCGCACCGGCTCTCCACCGTGGAGAACGCGGACCAGGTGGTCGTGCTCGAGGCCGGCCGGATCGTCGAGCGCGGCACGCCCGCGCGGCTGCGGCACGCCGGGGGCCCGTACGCCCGGCTCGCGACGCGAGCCGGGCGCGGCGGCGGGACCGGGGCCGCACCGGTGGCGCCGTAGCCGGGGGCGGGCCGTCCTCCGGGATCCGCGCGGACGGTGGCCGCGCCCGCCGGCACCGCTCCGGCGCGGCCCCCCTCGTGCCCCGGGCCGCCGCGCCGGAGCGATGCCGGTGGAGAGGTCCTCAGCCGGTCACGGGCAGGGGCGCTTGGCCAGCTCGTTCGCCAGGGCGGAGGCGGAGGTGACCGAGGAGTTGATCCGCCAGTCGGTCTCCTTGTCGTGGTGGAACCACACGAGCCCGGTCACGTCCGGCTGGGCGGCCAGGTAGTACACCAGGTGCGCGTTCCACTCGGCCTTGGAGCCACCGGCCTCCGCGGAGGCGGTCTCGGCGACGACGATCTCCTTGCCCGGGGCCAGGCGGCGCATCTCGTCCAGGCCCCAGCCGAAGAGCTCCCACGGCTGCTGCCAGGTCGACCAGGACTGGGACGTGCCCCAGTTGTAGCCGTCCAGGCCGGCGACGTCGACGTAGTCGGCCCCGGGGTAGAGCCCGTCCAGGGGGGTGGAGCCCCAGTAGGGCACGTTGGGGTTCCAGACCCACTGCACGTTGTCGGCGCCGGCGGCGGTGAAGATGTCGTGGACGTGGCGGTAGGCCGCGACGTAGTCCCCGGTCCCGTTGCCGTTGACGCCCTCGGCCCACGGGTACCAGTTGCCGTTCATCTCGTGGCCGAACCGGAGCATCACCGGAGACCCCCAGTCGGCCAGTCGCGTCGCCCAGTCGGTGATGTAGGCGTCGTGGTCGCCGGCGGCGATGCGGTCCAGGGCGTAGGCCGGCTGGTCGGTCCCGCCGCCCCAGGCCCACGGCTCCCAGGTCAGCAGCGTGGTGGCCCCGGCCGACCGGGCCTGCTCGAGCTCCCAGTACGGGACGGGCTGCTGGAAGTCCTTGTAGGACAGGATGATCGAGGGCTTCTCCCCGGTCAGCGACGCGACCTCGGCCAGCTCCTGGGAGGCCCCCGGCCCACCGGGGGTGCCGACGCCGAAGCGCAGCGGGCAGGTCCGTACCTGCGGAGCCGTGGCCGTGGTGCCGGTGGTCGTCGTGGTGGATCTCTTGGTCATGACCTTCGGGGCGGCCTCGGCCGCGGGGATCGTCGACAGCGACAGGGCCGTCGCCACGAGGAGGGCAGGGATGAGGGGGGAAC
>NZ_JAPSIW010000182.1 GCF_031178505.1 Streptomyces sp.
CTCCATTCATGCGGGGCGCTCCTCGATGTGACGAACGTGAGGCGGTGCCCGGAAGCCATCCGGACAGGTTCCATAATACTTAAAATGGTGCGGGTGTCATCCCCTTTTTCCCAACCGGGTGGGAGCAGCCGCCCCTGCGGGGCCGGCCGCAGTCACGACCGCGCCCGCTCTGCCCGTGCTACGCGGCGCGCTGTTCTTCTGGCGGCCGGGCTTTGCGGCAGGGCCCCGGACCCTCGCAGCAGCAGGCTGTCTCCGGGACATCCCCCCGCCGCTCGCCGCCGCCGGGCCTGGTGGCGCGGCGGGCGAGCCGCCCGAGGCGGGCCCTCCAGCCGGTCGGCGTCGGCGCCGGCGGCGTAGGGGGATGGGTGAACACTGTGGCGTCCTCGACGTCCACCTGCACCGGGACCGTGCCGTCGGCCAGGAGCAGCTGCTCGTCGGTGGTGTCCAGGTGGACGGAGACCCGCACGGCCCTGGTGTCGGCGTCGAGGTAGGCGAACACGAGGACCCCGGCGATCTCGATGCAGGGCAGGCCCTCGTCGTCGGATCCTTCCATCGGGTGGAAGACCGCAGCGCTGTTGGCCTCCGCGCAGGCCTGGCCGTCCGTGAGGCTCAGGCTGTGGGGTGCGTCGCCGTGGCGGAGGACGTCGTACGCGCGCAGCGTGTAGTCCTCGTCGCACCGGTCCTCTACTGGGCCGTAGTAAACGCCGACAGCCGTCCGGTCGTCGGCGGGAGGAAGAAGGGGCACGCCGTCGGTGCCTGCCACGTTGCCCCAGCAGCTGCGTACGTGCTGCGCCAGTGAGGCCAGCGCGGAGGCCTCGTCGGACCAGAGCGTCACCTCCTCGCTGAGCCGGTCCCACCGGCGCAGCACCCACGCCCGGCCGGCCCGCTGCGCCGTGAGGGCGGTGGGGACGGCGAAGCTGAAGCGGCTCAGCCAGCCGCTGAGGATGTCGGCGGTCTCCGCGCCCGGCCATTCGCCGGTGCGGGCCTGGAGGTCGTCCATCAGTGTGGCCAGATCGATGATGGCCTCGCCTGCGGGCGTGGCCGGGTCTGGTGTGATCAGCACGGCGGGCTCCTTCACATGCGGTGTGCGGGGGGAGAGGGACAAGGAAGGTGGTCAGGACCCGTTCATGAGGGCGTTCCACAGGTCCATCAGGTGCTGCTGGCCGGGAGTGAGCGCCGCTGCGCGCAGCACGCGGGTGCGTAGGACGGGCACGTCGACGCTGATGCCGGCGGGCGCATCGGGCCTGCCGGGCGGGTGGACGAGACGGTAGGTCCGCGTGTGGATCATCCAGGCCTCGTACTGGTCAGCGGGGCTGCCGCTTCGCGCGGTGTGGCCTTCGTCGGGGGAGCGGGAGGGGCACGGGCAGGTCGGGTCGGTGCACGGGCGTCCGGCCGGGTGGCCGGCCAGGACCGGGCGGCGGCGGTAGTGCGTCGCGGTGCCGTTTACACGAACTCCCGCCGGTTCCCTGGAGCGTCCTTGTCGCTGGTGGCCGCGCAGGCCAGGCCGCGGCGGGTTCGAGGGACTGATAGGAGATTTTGGCATTCGGTCGGGATTCCTGAAAGTTCGCTGATATCTTCGACGCACTGTCGCTCCTGGTGAACTGAGTGGGGTCTCTGTGGTGTTAGCGACGGTGCGCTCGCTGGGTTCCCCGCGAAGCCTGCGCACGGAGCAGGAGTACGAGGACTACGAGCAGGAGCTCGTGGACCAGTACCTGCTGGCGTCCGTCGGAGCCGGGGTCGAGGACGTCACGATCGCGGGCGACCGGGCGGTCCTCTTCGAGCTGATCCGGTTCGTGGGCCGGCCGGTGTGGACCGTGCAGCCGGACGACGCCGACCGTTTCCTTGTCCACCAGCGCAAGGTCCGGGGCCTGGCGAAGGGCACCGTGCACAACAAGGCGGGCTCGATCGCCCAGTTCTTCGACTTCCTCATCGCCCGCTACCAGGGCGATGTGCATGCGCTGACCGGACACGTGCTGGTCCAGCCGATCGACGAATTCAACCGCCCGGCCAAGGCCGACTACGGTTCGCCGCGCATTCCGCCGTCCTCCTCGGAGGTCGGCGACCTGTTCGCGGCCTGGCGGGAATCGCTGCCGTCGGCAAGGAAGTACTTGCCGGCCGCTCGGGACTACTTCGCCGCATCGCTGTGGCGGCGGGTGGGGCTCCGGATCGGCGAGACCATGAAGCTCGACATCCGCGACTGGCGGCCCGACCTGGGCGAGTACGGCAAGCTGCACGTTCGGCACGGCAAGGGAAGCCGCGGCCGCGGCCCCAAAGCGCGGCTGGTCCCGGCGATCAACTCGGTGGACGCGCTGATGAACTGGTGGTTCACCGACGTGCGTCACCAGTTCGGCGACGACTACGCGGACCCCGACGCGCCGCTGCTGCCGAGCGAGCGCCGAGATCCGTACACCGGCTGGTGCCGCCGCGTGGGCGATGACGCTCTCCGCTCCGGGCTGGCCAAAGCCGTCGGGCTGTACTTGCCATCCTGGTCCGGCCGTCTGACGCCGCACGGGCTGCGACACTTCTGCGCGTCCGAGTACTACGCCCAGGGGCTGGACCTGAAGGCGATCCAAGAGCTCCTCGGACACGAGTGGCTGTCCACTACGACACGTTATGTCCATGTCCATGACGACCATATCGAACACACCTGGGCCGCGGCGAACGAACGGGTCGCCGCCCGGCTCGGGGCGAGCAACGGGAAGTGACACGGTGCGCTGGAACCTGCGGATGACGGCCGCGGAGCAAGGCATCTGGAAGTCCACCGAGATGCGCCGCCGCTTGGCGGAGGCCGGACTGGAGATCAGCGCGGGGAAGATGTCCGCGCTGTGGACCGGCACTCCGACGACCGTGCGCCTGGACGACCTGGACATCATCTGCGCCGTCCTGGGCTGCACAACGGGCGACCTGCTGATCCACGAGCCCGAGGTGGCGGCAGCCCGCTGCCCGGCGAGGCCGGCCGAGGCAGAAGCTGGCGGGACCAACTCGGTCACGCCTCGGCTCGGACGCAACCGCACGTTGCCGCCGGCGTGACCGCCCCGCGAACGTGCCCCGGATGCGGGCTTCGACCGGTTGCCCACCGCAAGGCCAAGTACTGCTACGGCTGCCGCACACGCGGTTCGCACACACCACCGCCGTGCCGTCGTTGCGGCTCGCCGGACTACTACACGGCCGGACTGTGCCAGCGCTGCCACAAAGGCGCGCCGCCGCTGCCCGACTCGTGCCAACGGTGCGACGCGTGGGGCCTGTTCAAGTCGACCGGAGGCACCTGTGACGCCTGCCGCGATTGGGCCAGACGCCACCCCGGCGAAGCCCCGTGCACCTCCTGCGGACGGACCGCGTCGCTCAACCCGGCAGAGGAGTGCCGCCTGTGCTGGCGCCGAAGCCGGTCCTGGGCACGCGATCTGGCCGACCCCGACCGCCTTGAAGCCGTCACCGGCGGCCACCAGCTCTTCTTCCACGGCATGGAACAGCGGCTGGCACTGCTGGTGCCGTCCCACCGCCGTCCGCCACCCCAGCGCTTCCGCACCCGCCGCACTCGCTCGCGCAGGCGTCCGGTCTTGCGACCGATCGCCCCTGTTGTCCACCGTCAGCTCGTCCTGTTCGACGCTCGCCGCGACTACGGGCGCCTGCGCATCCTGACGGTGCCCGACCCCGTCATGCCCGAGCTGCTGGAGTCCCTCGAAGCCAAGTGCCTGGACCTTGGCGAACAGCGTGGCTGGACTCGCGACCTGACTGGTGCGGTCAACCGTGCTCTCAAGGTCCTGCTGGCTACCCAGGACACCCCCGGGAGACCGGTCGACGCGACCCGCGTGGCCATGATCCGCGCACTCGCGCTTCCAGTCCGCCCGACCATGGAGGTCCTGGAGCATGCTGGCTTCCTGACGGACGACCGTTCGCCGGCCGTCACCGCCTGGGTCGAGCGGAAGACCGCTCACCTGCCCGCACAGATGCGCAGCGAGATCGCCGAGTGGGCTGACGTCATGCAGAACGGAAGTACCGTCACGCCGCGGCGTCACCCGCGTTCCCACAGGACAACTCGCAACCACCTCTACGCTGCCCTGCCCGCGCTCGACTTCTGGGCGACGACCCGGCGCTCGCTCCGCGAAGTCACTCGCGACGACGTTGTTGCCGTACTGCCCGCGGGTGGGACCGACCGCAGCGAGATGCTCTCCGGCCTGCGGTCGATCTTCCAGGTTCTCCACGGGCGCAGGCGCGTGTTCACCAACCCGACCACGCGGATGAAGGTCGGCATGCCCGAGCCTCGGACTCCGGTGTCGATGGACGTTCCGATGTTGCGGCACCTCGTCAACGATTCGGATCCGGCGAGGGCCGCCTGCGGAACTCTTCTGATCTTCCACGGCCTGCGTCCGCTCCAACTGCGCACGCTGTCCGTCACCGACGTCATCGACGGCCGGCTCGCCATCGAGGGCCGGAAGGTCCTCCTCGCGCCGCAGGCACGAGCCGCCCTGAAGGGCTACCTGGTCTACCGCGAGCAGAAGTGGCCCGACAGCGGCAACCCGCACCTGTTCATCAACCAGGCGACAGCCGGGCATCTCACGCCCGTGACAGGAAAATGGATCAACAAGGTGCTCGGCACCTCCGCCCAGGCCCTGCGCGAAGACCGCATCCTTGACGAAGCGCACGCCAGCAAAGGAGACGCCCGCCGCCTCGCGGACCTCTTCGGTCTCACCGTCAACGCCGCCCAGCGCTACACAGCCACTGTCGATCATGTCAGCTTTGCCGAGCACCAACGACGACAAGGACAGTCCACCGAGTCCACCGACTCGTGAGCCCATCGTTATACCTCCGGATTTCGAGGTCGCGCCCTGGGCCGACCGGCTGGCCGGCCCAGGGCTCCCTCGTCAGCTGGTCGCCTTCGGCTTCGGGACGCGGCAGGGACCAGGGCCTTCACAGCACGCGGCCTCGCCGAGGTTGTCCCACTGACAGGTCGGGCAGCGCCAGAGAACGCCAGCCTCGAACGCTGCCTCGCGGATTGCCTGATCCTGATGGTCATCGGCTGCATCGAGCAGCCTGGTCAGCAGATCCCGCTTGGGAGTGCCGTCGGCGCTGTCATCCAGCACCACGTCATCTTCGACTTCCACGCGCAGCGGCACGGTGCCGTCGGGACGGACCAGTCGGTCTGCCGCAGTGTCGCAGTGCACGGAGACCCGGACGGCGCCGACCTCATGGTCGAGATAGGCAAACACCAGGACGCCATCGACCTCGACGCACGGGAGGTCATTGCTGTCGGTCTGCGGGTGAAAGGCGGCGTTCCGATTCGCCCGCTCGCTCGCATCCGCATCGGGAAAGCGGTAGCTGAGCGGCACGATGCGGGTCGGGCCGCGCCTGGCGATGTCCTCGGCGTAGAGGTTGTATCCCTCGTCCGGCTGGTCGTCGCGCTCGGGCCCGTAGTAGAGCCGTACGGCCTCGCGGTCGTCGGTGGGCGGCTGCTCGGGGACGCCTTCCTCACCAACGAGGTTGTCCCAGACCCCACGCACGTAGGTGGCGAGATCGGCCAGCGCGGAGTCCTCATCACCATGGAGTGTCACCACGTCCTCGTGGCGGTCCCAGCGGCGTAGCACCCATGCCTGGCCCGCCGAGCGCGGGCTGATGAGGCTCACCGCTTCAGGGAGGGAAGGCTGCTGGCCAGCATGTTCGGCGAGCATGGCATCACGTGCGCGGTTGAGCATGTCCTGCTGGTGCTCGGAAAGATCGCTGGGGTCGATTTCCTCCCACAGCTCCACAGCCGTCTTCACGAGGCACTCGATGTCCAGCGGGTTGAAGAGTGCAGCAATCACAGGGCTCTCCTTGAAAAGGGGCAGCGAAGGGGCAGCAGTGTTGATCAGGATTCGCACTGACGATCGCCCCTGCTCATCGCGAGAAGAGCAGGGTGATCGGTCGGGGTTCTTTGGCAGGCGTGGCCGGTGGGTGAAGGGGCTACAGGTACCTGAGTGATCGGCGCCCAACTTGCAGTCGAACGGGATCGGTCGCCTACGGGCCCTGCCGCAGACGTGGGGACTCATGACGTGCCCCACGGGGAACAACCCGGGATTCGGGAACCCGACGGTCTAGGCTGGCCGTTACGTGCCCTACCTCGTGAGTTCCGGCGGATCAGTGCTTCAGAAATCGCGAACTGACGGGGGATGAGCATGGGGCAGTGCGCGGCGGTGTACGGCAGGCACTCGGGGTGCAGTGCCGGTTCGGGGGAACAGCCCTGGACGACGTCGGCCGGACGGACGATCAGGTAGCACCGCTCGTCCAGGGGCTGGCCGCAGATCTGGCACAGGCGCCGCAGGAAGGCTGCCAGGGCTCGTTCGGCGTCCAGGCTGCCGAAGGCGGCATGGCCGCCGTGGACCAGGGACACCCACGGCACGACCAGCCCGCCCGCCAGAGGCCGGCACGCACAGCGTTGGGGTATCGAGTGCATCTGTCATCTCTCTCGGATCGCAGGCGGGGCAACTGGGCGTCAGTTGCCGGAGGGTGACGGCCCGTCCCGCCCCGCCCTGCCCGCCGGACAGGGCGGGCGGGGCGGGCGGGGTAGAACGGCCGGGGGTGGTCAGTCGTGTGGTTGCGGGGCTGGCGCGGTGGGTTCGGCTGCCGGGTGGGGCCATTGCCAGTGGCCGTGGTGGAGGTCTGTCCAGCGGCCGGTGCCGTCCGGGTTCCACTTCACGCGCACGGGGCCCCAGCCGCCGGTCGGGTCGGTGCGGCGGATCGCCGCCGGGCTGCCGAGGAGGTGGGTACGCCGCAGGTTGCTGCCGTCCAGTTGCGGGGCCTGGCCGAGTTGGTCCAGGGCCTGTAGTACGTCGGCGAGCAGTGCCCAGAGTTGGTCGGGGTCCTGGGGCAGATTGCGGATGCGCTGGTTGGAGGTGACGATCCGGCGGGCGGCCTCGTCGCCGCGGCGGTACCAGGTGCCGCCGCCTGGCACCGCCCGCACGGCGGTGCTCAGCTCCTTCACGTCCGGGCTGGCCGGTTCTCCGGGACGGGTGAGGATGCGGAACGTCTCACCCATCCCCAGGTAGTACGCGGCTTCGTGCGCAGGCTTCAGCGGGCCGTTGTCCTGGTCGGCGGGTGACGGCTCGGGCAGGGGCGCACCGCTCATGTCGCTGGCGTACGTTCGGGCGGCTGCAACGGCGCCTGGGGAGATGACCATGGGTGCCTCTGCTTTCTCCAGGGCTGACGGGGAGTGGCCGTGCTCGACGGCTGGCATCGCCGGGCTCGAACCGGCGGCCTGCCGGCGCGGTCCCCCGGGGGCAGCACAGCCTGCTGCCCCCGGGGGCCGGTGTTCTCAGGAGTCGGCCGGGTTGGTCGGTGAGCTCGATGCAGGCGGCCGGGACCTTGGCGAGCCGGTACCGCTTCTCGCCGTCGGCGACGCGGAAGCGGGTGTTGCTCGGGTCGCGGCGCAGCCGCTCGGTGGAGGCTTCGTCCAGCAGGAAGTCGAAGCGGCTGCGCGTGCGGTTGGGCTGCTGGACGGTGCCGGTCAGCAGGCGCAGGCACGCCGGGGTGATCGTCGTGCCGATCCGGGCGGTGCGGCCGGGAGTGATGACCGGGCGCTTGGCGGCGTCCAGCTGGATCAGGCGGTTGGTGGCGGCCTCCTGGAGAGCGGCCACGGAGACGACGTCGGGCAGCTCGCTGATGAAGGCGCGGACCTCGGAAAGGGTGGGCATGGGTGTGTCCTCTCTCGGGTCTGTGGTGCGGGGGACCGGACGTGAGGCGCCCGGCGGGAACCGGCGCCACGGGTGGGCCGGGGCGGCGGGCACCGGCTGCGCGGTGCCCGCCGGGTGCACGGCGGTCAGCCGAGCGGGTAGAGCACCAGGGCGGCGCGGGCGTCGGCCGGAACCTTCGGGAACAGCGCGCGCAGCCCGGCGTCTGCCGCGAGTTCGCTCTCCAGCGGGTACACCTCACCGGTCAGCTCGTAGACGGGGGAGTACCGGCCGATCGCGTAGGTGCTGAACGGCGAGTAGAGGTTGCCCTCGGTGTCGCGGGAGAGCACGACCAGGGTGTCGCCCGGGAGACGGGCCCAGTCGTTGCCGACCAGTCGCCGCAGCACATCCAGGGTGAGCGGCTGGTCGCCATCGACCGGCTGGGCGGGATCGGCGGTGCCGGACTTGTGCATGACGGACTCCAAGCGGGTCTCGCTCGTGCGTGGGTGGGGGGCCGGGCACGTGGTGCCCGGCCGTGGGGTGATGTCCGGGGCGGCTCAGGCGGCGGAGTCGTCGCCCGGGGCCTCGCCCCGGTGCGCGGCGACGGCCTGTTCCTCGACCTCGGACAGCCGGTAGCTGCCCTTGTCGTCCTGGCCGAGCTTTTCCAGCAGCAGCAGGTAGGCGGCCTGTTCGGGGGTGGGGTTCTCCCACAGGAAGCTGACCTGCATGCGGGCGGCGTTCCAGCCCTTCGGGTCACGCATGTCGCGCTCGAAGGCGGCGGCGACGTGCGCGAACAGCACGTGGGCCATGCGGGCCTTGGACAGGGTCGCCAGCTCCGACAGCCGCACCCGCTCGAAGGGGCTGTCGGGCAGCTTCACGCCCAGCAGCTGGGCGACGTCCTCGGCCTCCTGCCGCTGCGCCCACTTGCCGTAGAAGGAGGGGAGGTCCAGCAGCACGGTCAGGGCGAACCGCCAGGCCTCCTCCGGCAGGGCCTTGCTGCCGCGCACCAGCCGGGCAACGAACTCCTTACGGGGCCCGGCGGCAGCCTTCCAGGCCCGGTTGCAGGCGGTGATGCGTGCCCGCTCGGCGGCCTTCTCCTCGTCCTCGGCCGTCTTGACTGGCTTCGGCTTCGGGCGCACCTTGTGACCGTGCTCGGCCGGGTCTGCGCAGTACCAGACGGGCTGGTGCTCGTCGTCGAGCCGGGCGCTGTGGCCGGGGCAGCCCTTGTGCCCTTTCTCGTCCAGCGGGTTGCCCAGCGGCGTGGTCAGCTCCGACAGCGGCCGGGCGGTGTCCTTCTCCCCGTACGGGCGGTGCGCGGGCAGCAGGGGCACGCCCGCCTTCTCCAGAGCCGCGACGGCCTTCCTGCGGGCGTTCAGGTCGTCCTGTTCGGCCTTGAGCAGCGCGAGTTCCTGGTCCCAGTGGCCGCGCCCGCCGCCCTCCTCCGCCTCGTCCCGGGCCAGCGCCCGCAGGAGACGGTCCTGCGCGCGGGGCACGTCCTCGACCTCGGCGAGCTGCGAGAGCTGTTCGAGGTCCATGCCCCCGGCGGAGGCCCGGCGCAGCGTGGCGTCATCGAGCTGCTGCGCACGGCCCAGCCGCTTGCCGGTGCCGCGCTTGAGGCCCAGGGCCCGCGCGGCCTGCTTCTGCTCTACCTCGTCCATCCCGATCAGCGACAGTTCGGCGGCTTTGAGGGTGTCCTTGGGGGACATGCCCTGCCGCTGGTGGTTCTCGATCAGGGACAGGAACCGCGTCCAGGCGTCCCGGCCGACCAGATCCGCGCGCACGTACGCCTTGATCTGCCGCCTGGGGTGGCCCTCCGCCTCGGCGGCGGCGTTGGCGATCTGCGCGGCCTGGGTGCGCCGCCAGCCCTTGAACGCGCCGTAGGTGCCGTCCGGGCGGGGGCGGACGCTGACCGGGTCCTGGACGCCCACGGCCTTGACGGAGTTGATCAGGTCGGTGTCGGGCTCGGTGTCCGTCTCGCGGGCGTTGCACTCGTCGCGCGTGATCGCGTCCGGGTCGAGCAGGACGGCGGTGAGGCTCGTCTCGTCGGCGTCGACCGGGGCGGTCTCGGCCGTCTCGGCGGTGGGGGACTCGGTGACTGTGGCCATGTCTGGCCTCCTTGTGCTGGGTTGACGGACTTTCAGCGGTGTCGGGAGGGCGCCACCCTCTCGACGTGTTCCATAATACTTCATGTTGGTGGTGGGGCAACTGAATTGCTCGACGCTGCCTAGCCGGTGGGAAGTGCAGGTCAGGAAGCCTTGCGGCGCCGCGCCGCATGTACGGAGCAGGCGTACACGGCGCGGCTTCCGCCCCGGAGGCGAGGGATGGCGGCCACCTGCTCGGTGCAGGGCAGGCCGCAGTCGACGCATCTGCGGTCGGCATCGGCCGTGAGGGCCGGCGCGAGCGGCGGGGGCATGGCGGGTCGGGGCATGGCGGGACCTCTCTCATGGCCGGGAATGGGGGGTCTGGGTGGGGCCAGCCGTCTGTGTGGAGTCGCCGCCGGTGGCCCCGGCGCGGGGCATCGGATGTAGCGAGTTTCATAATACCTACTGCTGGCGGTGGGGCAACGGGTTTTCCTGGCGCTGCCCCACCGCCGACGGCTACGGACCGGCGGTCAGGTGCTGATGCGGGTGACCGCGCGGGTGGGGAGGTGGACGCGCAGGATGTCCCCATGGTCGGGCGGGTCCAGTACCGCGAGCCGGTTGAGCGCCGCGGTCAGCTCGGGGTCGGCGAAGACCTCTTCCGCCAGCGCGGCTTCCCCCACAGGCACGGCGGTCACCGTGGTCCGGGTGGGCCGGAGATCCGGAACGGCCTCGGTGGCCGCGAGGGCGGCGACGAAGGGACTCCAGC
>NZ_JAPSIW010000183.1 GCF_031178505.1 Streptomyces sp.
CTGCCCGCGGCGCGACCTCCTCGACCAGGGCGTGCCCGCCCTCGCGGCCGACGTCACCCCGGAGGTCACCGAGCTGGGGGAAGCCGCTTAGAGCCCCCGGTCCGCCGCCGTGCGCGACATCCGGCCGCGGACCGCTCAGCTCGGCTGCTCGATCAGCGTCGACAGGTAGAGCGCCTCGCCCAGGGACTCGATCAGCTCCAGCTGCGTGTCCAGGTAGTCGATGTGGTGCTCCTCGTCGGCGAGGATCTCCTCGAAGAGGTTGGCGGACGTGATGTCCCCCTTCGCGCGCATCACCTCGATGCCCCGCTTCAGGCGGTCGATCGCCTCCACCTCGACTTGCCGGTCGGCCTGGAACATCTCCGTGACCGTCTGGCCCACCCGGACGTGGAAGAGACGCTGGTAGTTGGGCAGGCCGTCGAGCATCAGGATGCGCTCGGTCAGCTTGTCCGCGTGCTTCATCTCGTCGATGGACTCTTCACGGGTGTACTTGGCGAGCTTCGTCCACCCCTTGTTGTCCTGGATGCGGTAATGCAGCCAGTACTGGTTGATGGCCGTCAGCTCGCCGGTCAGCTGCTCGTTGAGGAACTCGAGGACCTCGGGGTCGCCCTGCATCGCAGAGGCTCCTTCCACTTCCACGTCGCGTGTTCGTGCCGTCACTGGGCGGGATGGCCGCATCCTCGCACTCCGAATGGGTGGCGTCCAGTAAGTGCACGCTTAGTAGGAGTTGCCCGAATCGGTGCGGGGGGAGTGGTGGCTGGTCATGACCACCCCTCGCCGTCTGTCACCATGGATGACATGGGTCAGCCGGAGAGCGGAGCACACCGGGAAGCGGAGCGGTCGGATCGTTCTCCGGAGAGTTCGCCGGACCCCGCCACGGGATTTCCGCCGGACCTGCCGCCCGGGCAGCGCCTCCAGCGCGGCTGGCCGGTCACCCACTACGGGCCCGTCCCCAAGTTCAAGCCGGACCGCTGGGAGTTCCGGGTCTTCGGCGCGACGGCCGACGGCGACAAGCGGTGCTGGAACCACGAGGAGTTCTCGGCGCTGCCGTTCTCCACGGTCGTGGCCGATCTGCACTGCGTCACGAAATTCAGCATGGTGGGGGCCGAATGGGGCGGCGTGCCCGCCCGGACCATCCTGGAGCTCGCGCCGCCGGCGCCCCATGTCACCCATGTGATGGTCTGGGCCGAGTACGGCTACAGCGCCAACATGCGGCTCGCCGACTTCGCCTCGGAAGGCACGATCTTCGCC
Source organism: Streptomyces sp. (assembly GCF_031178505.1). Lineage (GTDB taxonomy): Bacteria > Actinomycetota > Actinomycetes > Streptomycetales > Streptomycetaceae > Streptomyces > Streptomyces gulbargensis. Next base: position 1,249 of record NZ_JAPSIW010000183.1, read on the forward strand.
ACCCACAAGGACGGCGAACTGCTCACCGCCGAGCACGGCTTCCCGCTGCGGCTGATCGTCCCGCACCTGTACGCCTGGAAGGGGCCCAAGTGGGTCCGCGGCGTCGAGTACATGGCCGCCGACCGCCGGGGTTTCTGGGAGGAGCGCGGCTACCACAACCTCGGGGACCCCTGGCGGGAGCAGCGCTACTCGTACCAGGAGGAACCGGGCGACGGCCCGGAACTCTAGAAGTCCGGGCCGTCGGTCCGCCGGCGGGTCGTGCGGCCGGTCAGTGGTGGTACCGGTGCACCACCGCGTGACCCTTGCCGCGGCCGATCATCCACTTGTTCACCGGGGTGGTGATCAGGAAGGCCACGAGGAAGGCGACCGCGAGCGCGCCCCAGAAGAGGCCGTCCGTCAGGTGCGCGTCCATGGCGCCGGGGATCAGCAGCAGCATCCCGTTGTCGACGATCTCCATGACCGTGATCGAGATCGTGTCGGCGGCGAGCGCGACACCGATCGCGGCCTTGAGGGTGAGGCCCGCGCGCTTCACGGCGAACAGGGTCAGTGAGTAGCCGAAGAGGAACGCCAGGGCGATGGCGAGGACCATGGTGGGGGCGTTGCCCCAGCCCAGGGCCGTACCGATGATCATGCCGAGGACCTCGCCGATGGCGCAGCCGGTGAGGCAGTGCAGCGTGGCCTTGGCCGCCATGGCCCAGGAGACCTTGCCGGGGGTGTGGTGGTGACCGTCGTGCCCTTCGTGGCCGGCGTGGGCCTCGTGGCGGGTGTGGTCGTGATGGGCGTGCGCTTCGTGCTGCATGGGGTGCCCCCAACCTCGGGTAGCGGTTCCTGCCGATACAGGAACCGTATACCCCCTAGGGGTATTCCTCAAGGGGAAAGGATCATCGAGGAGCCGATCCGCAGCTTCTTCAGGAGTTCCACGTCCGCGAGGTGGCCCTCCTTCCCGCCCGGTGTCTCGATGACCAGCGGGACCCCCTCCGTCGCCGGATGGGTCAGCAGCTCCCGGAACGCCTCCTCGCCTATGTGCCCGGCGCCGATGTTGGCGTGCCGGTCCTTGTGGGCGCCCACCACGTCCTTCGAGTCGTTGGCGTGGATCAGCTTCAGCCGGCCCTCACCGACCGTGCCCACCAGCAGGTCCAGCGTCTGCGCGGCTCCGTGCGGGCCGGTCAGGTCGTGTCCGGCCGCGAAGATGTGGCAGGTGTCGAGGCAGACGCCCAGCTTCGGGTGGCGGTCGAGCGCGTCGAAGTACGGGCCGAAGTCCCAGGTGCGGGAGCAGAGCGAGGAGCCCTGGCCGGCCGTGGACTCCAGGAGCAGGTCCGGGTCGTCCGGACGGGTCAGTTCGTCGAGGAGCGGCAGCATCCGCTCCCGTACCTGCGCGAGCGCCACCTCGCGCGGGCGGCCGCCGGTGGCGGAGCCGGTGTGCACGACCACGCCCCGGGCGCCGATCTCCCGCGCCCGGCGCAGCGAGTGCCGCAGCGAGTCCACCGACCTCTCCACGGTGGCCTCGGTGTGGGAGCCGAAGTTGATGAGGTACGGGGCGTGGACCCAGGCCGATGTCGCCGTGGCCTCGCACTCCGCGCGGAACCGTTCGTCCTGGGCCGGGTTGCCCGGCGGTGTCGCCCAGCCGCGCGGGTTGGCGACGAAGACCTGGACGGCCTCGGCGCCGAGCTCGCGGGCGTAGCCCAGTCCGACCGTGGCGAGACCGCCGGCCACGGGCACATGGCCGCCGACGGGGTTGCGCATGAGTTCTCAGAGTCCCTTGATCGTGATCGTGACGGTGGAGCCCTCGGCGGCCTCGGAGCCGCCCTCCACCGACTGGCGGGCGACCGTGTCGCCCAGGAAGGGGAAGGACTTCTCGACCTTCACCTCGAAGCCCGCGTCCTCCAGGGCCGCCCGGGCGTCGGCGGTCGTCTCCCCGGTGACGTCCGGGACCTCCACCATCCGGGGGCCCTGGGAGACGGTGAGCGTGATCGTGTCGCCCTCGGCGGCCCGGCTGCCCTCGGCGAGCGACTGGGCGGCGACCGCCCCCGCGTCCTCGGCCGAGTGGACCCGCTCCGGGTCGACCCGCACCGTCAGGCCCGCCTCCTGGAGTGCGGCGGTGGCGTCCGGGACGCTCTCGCCGACGACGTCCGGCACCTCGACCGGGGCGCCCTTGCTGACCACCAGGGCCACGGCCGAGTCCGGGGCGCGCTCGGTGCCCGGCTCCGGGTCCGTACGGAGCACCGCCCCCTTCACGACGGACTCGCTGAACGCGGTGGTGATCACCCCCGGCGCCAGGCCCTCCTTCGCCAGCAGCCGCTTCGCCTCCGCGAGCGGCTTGTTCCTGAGGTTGGGGACCTTCACGACCCGCGGGCCGCGCGAGAGCGTGAGGGCGACCGTGCCGTTGCCGCGGACGCGCTCGCCGGGCGCCGGGTCGACGGCCATGACGGTGCCGCGCTCGTACACGTCGCTGAACGCGCGCTTCGTGGTGCCGACCTCCAGACCGGCGTCGGTGAGACGTTTCGCCGCCGCCGCCTCGGTCTGGCCGAGGACGGCCGGGACCCGCGTGAACTGGCCCGAGTTGATGTACCAGATCCCGGCGCCGAGACCGAGGGCGAGCAGCAGCGCCGCCACGATCGGCAGCGGGCCCCGCGGTGGCCGGCGGCGCGCGGCGGGCGCCGCCACGGGGTCCGGCGCGGACTCCGGCACGGCCAGCCGGCTGGTGTGCTGCACCGGCTGCGGGTCCGGCGCGACCGGTACGGCCCTGGGGATCACGCTGGTGCGGTCCTCGGCGGTGTCCCGGTCCTCCGCGCGGGCCTGTGGCGGCGCGGCGTCCAGCTGCTCCTCCGTGAGTGCCGCCCGGGCCCGCAGGACGAGGGCCAGGAGCGCGACGGCGTCGTGCGGCCGGACCTCGGGGTTGCGGGCGGTCGCCGCGGCGACCAGCTCGTCCAGCTCCGGGGCGAGACCGGGCACGTCGGCCGAGGGCGCGGGCACGTCGGTGTTCAGGTGCCGGTAGAGCACCTGGGCGGGCGTGTCACCGGAGTGCGGCCTGCCGCCCGTGAGCATCTCGTACAGGACGACCCCGCAGGCGTACACGTCGGCGCGGGTGTCGGCCGTGCCGTGCTCGATCTGCTCCGGCGCCAGGTACGAGACGGTGCCGAGGACCGAACCGGTGGTGGCGGTCGCCGTCCCCACGGCCCTGACCAGACCGAAGTCGGCCACCTTCACCCGGCCGTCGTCCCCTATCAGGACGTTCTCCGGCTTCATGTCCCGGTGGACGAAGCCGGCCCGGTGCGCGGCGCCGAGCGCGGCGAGCACCGGCTCCAGGATGTCGAGCGCCGCGCGGGGCCGCAGCGCGCCGCGCTCCCGGAGCACGTCCCGGAGCGTGCAGCCCTCGACGTACTCCATGGCCAGGTAGACGTAGGCGCCCTCGGCGCCCTGGTCGAAGACCCCGACGACGTTGGGGTGCGCGAGCCGGGCGACGGACTTCGCCTCGCGGATGAAACGCTCGACGAAGGCGGCGTCCGCCGCCAGCGAGGGGTGCATCACCTTGAGCGCGAGGACGCGGTCGAGGCGGGTGTCGACGGCCCGGTAGACCGTGGCCATCCCGCCGACGGCGATGCGCGCGTCGACGCGGTAGCGGCCGTCGAGCAGCCGCCCGACGAGGGGGTCCTGGAGGGTCGTGTCCACGGCGTCGAGTCTACGAGCCGCCCGGCGGCCCCCCGCCCGGGTCCCGCCCCACTGCGACGCACCTGTGACGCACCCGACGCGGCCGGGGCCGGAGCGGCCCCGCGGGCCGGGGAGACCCCGATCGGCGGGACACCCCCTAGAACGCCGGGCGCTCCGGGTCCAGGTGGGCGCGGCCCTCGTGGGGGGAGGAGGCCTCCGCGAAGTGGCGGCGGGGGATGCGGCCCGCGCGGCGGGCGAGGCGGCCCGCCTCGACCGCGTGCCGCATCGCCGCCGCCATCAGCACCGGCTCCTGGGCCCGTGTCACCGCCGACGCCAGCATCACCGCCTCGCACCCCAGCTCCATCGCGAGCGCCGCGTCCGACGCCGTACCGGCCCCCGCGTCGAGGATCACCGGCACCCCCGCCCGCTCCACGATGAGCTCGAAGTTGTGCGGGTTGCGGATGCCGAGCCCCGAGCCGATCGGGGAACCGAGCGGCATGATCGCCGCGCACCCCACGTCCTCCAGCTTCCGCGCGAGGACGGGGTCGTCGTTGGTGTACGGCAGGACGGTGAAGCCCTCGTCCACGAGGGTCTCCGCCGCGTCGAGGAGCTCCACCGTGTCCGGCAGCAGCGTCCGCTCGTCCGCCACCACCTCCAGCTTGATCCAGTCGGTGCCGAGCGCCTCCCGGGCGAGCCGGGCGGTCAGGACGGCCTCGCCCGCCGTGAAGCAGCCCGCCGTGTTGGGCAGGACCCGGATGCCGAGCCGCTCCAGGACGGAGAGGACCGAGCCGCGCACCGTCGGGTCCAGGCGGCGCATGGCGACGGTGGTCAGCTCCGTACCGCTCGCGACGAGGGAGCGCTCCAGGACGTCCAGGCTGGGCGCGCCGCCCGTCCCCATGATGAGACGGGAGGAGAACTCCGTACCGCCGAGGACGAACACGTCGTCGGACATCGCGCTCAGCCCCCCTGCACCGCGGTGAGGACCTCGACCCGGTCGCCGTCGCCGAGCAGCGTCGCCGCCCACTCACCGCGCGGCACGACCGTCTCGTTGACCGCCGCGGCCACCCCGGTGGGCGCCGTGGTCAGGGTGGCGACGAGGGCGTCGAGGGAGACGGGGCCGTCCAGGACCCGGGCCTCTCCGTTCACGGACACGTTCATACGGGCTGCTCCTGTCGTACGGGCGGGGCGGAGGAGAAACGGAGGGGGGAGAAGGGGCGCGCCTCGTCGGGGAGGACGCCCGTGGTGAGGACCTCCGCCATGACGTCGCCGGTGACGGGGGTCAGCAGCACCCCGTTGCGGTAGTGGCCGGTGGCCAGGTGGAGGCCGGGCAGGGCGCTCGGGCCCAGCATCGGCGCGTTGTCGGGCGAGCCGGGGCGCAGCCCGGCGAGGGTCTCGGTGAGCGGCAGCTCGGTCAGTCCGGGGACGAGTTCGTGGGCGTCCCGCAGCAGCTCGTACACCCCGCCCGCCGTGACGGTGGTGTCCCAGCCGAGCTCCTCGCTGGTGGCGCCCACGACCAGCTCGCCGTCGGCACGGGGCACGAGGTAGACGTGGCTGCCCCGGACCACGGCCCGCACGGTCCGGGAGAGGAAGGGGGCGTACGCGGGCGGCACCCGCAGCCGCAGCACCTGCCCCTTCACGGGGCGCACCGGCGGCAGCACCTCCTCCGGCACGCCGGCGAGCCGCCCGCTCAGACTGCCCGCGGCCAGCACGACCTGATCGGCGGTCAGCTCCCCGCCGCCCTCCAGGAGGACCCCGGTCGCCCGGTCCCGTACCACCACCAGCCGCTCCGCGCGGGCGCGGTGGAGGACCACCCCGGACCGCTCGCAGGCGACGACGAGCGCGGCGGCGAGCCGGCGCGGGTCGACCTGGTGGTCGCCGTCGACCCGCAGGCCACCGCGCACGCCCGGCGCCAGCATCGGTTCGAGGCGCCGGCACTCCCGTCCGCTCAGCCACGCGGACGTCAGCCCGCAGCGGGTCTGCAGGGCGTGCAGTTCGCGCAGATGGGCCCGGTCGTCGGCGTCGAGCGCGACGGCGAGCGTGCCGCAGGCGCGGTAGCCGACACCGTGGCCTGCGGCCTCCTCCAGCTCGGCGACGAACGCGGGATAGCGCGCCGCGGAGGCGAGGTTCAGCCCCAGCAGGGTCTCCTCGCCGTAGTGCAGTTCGGTGACGGCGGCGAGCATCCCGGCCGCGACCCGGGCGGCCCCGCCGCCGGGCTCCGGGTCGACGACCGCGGCGCGCAGCCCGCGCCGCGCCGCCCGCCAGGCCGTGACCAGGCCGATGATGCCGCCCCCGACCACGAGGACATCGGAAGAACGCATGGGCGTCCAGCCCCTCCCTTCGCCGGCATGACCCGGATCAGGTTCGTACGGTCGGAGGCCGGCCAGCCTCCCTCTCAGCCCGGTGCGTCCGGGCTCCCGCGAGTGCTTCACGTCGGTGGCCAGACTAACCCCCGCCCCCGGGGGCCGGTACAGCCCGCCCCCGGGACCGGTAGGCCCTGAGGGCTGACATGCCGTCAGCTGCGTATGGTGGTCCGGTGAGCGAGCACCAGCAGACCCCGAGGCACGTCGTGATCGCCGGAGCCGGGATGGCGGGCGTGCAGACCGCCGTCGCCCTGCGCGAACAGGGCTTCACCGGCACGGTGACCCTGATCGGCGCCGAATCCCACCAGCCCTACGACCGCCCCCCGCTCTCCAAGGCGGTCCTCCTGGGCAAGGCCGAGGGCTCCGCCTTCGACATCGACTTCGCCGACCTGGACATCGACCTCCGGCTCGGCCTGGAGGCCGTGGCCCTGCGCCCCGCCGACCGTGAGATCGACACCACCGCCGGGCCCGTCCCGTACGACGCCCTGGTGCTCGCCACCGGCGCCCACCCGGTCACCCTGCCGGGCGCCGAGGGCGTCCCCGGCGTCCACCTGCTCCGCACCCTGGACGACGCCCTGCGCCTCGCCCCCGTCCTCGAACGCCGGAAGACCGTCGTGGTCGTCGGCGCCGGCTGGATCGGCGCCGAGTTCGCCACCGCCGCCCGTGAGGCGGGCTGCGCCGTCACCGTCGTCGAGGCCGCCGAACGGCCGCTCGGCGACGCCCTGCCCGCCGAGGTCACCGCCTTCATGGCCGGCTGGTACGCCGAGCGCGGCGCCGAGCTCCTCACCCACGCGCGCGTGGCGACCGTCCGGCCCGGCGCCGTCGTCCTGGACGACGGCCGGGAACTCGCCGCCGACGCCGTCGTCGTCGGCATCGGAGCCCGCCCCACCACCGGCTGGCTCGCCGGTTCCGGCATCGCCCTCGACCCGGACGGCGCCGTCACCGCCGACGACCGGCTGCGCACCTCCCTGCCCGACGTGTACGCCGTCGGGGACTGCGCCTCCTTCCCCTCCGCCCGCTACGGCGCCCGGCTCCTCGTCCACCACTGGGACAACGCCCTCCAGGGCCCGCGCACGGTCGCCGCCGACATCCTGGGCGCGCTGCCGGAGCCGTACGACCCGGTGCCGTACTTCTGGTCCGAGCAGTTCGGCCGGTTCGTCCAGTACGCGGGACGCCACGCGGACGCCGACGGAACGGTGTGGCGCGGAGACCCCTCCTCGGAGGCCTGGAGCGTGCTGTGGCTGCGCGGAGGGGTGCCCGTCGCCCTGCTCGCCGTGGGCCGGCCCCGTGACCTGGCCCAGGGGCGCAAGCTCATCGAGAGCGCCACGCCCGTCGACCCGGAGCGCGCCGCCGACCCGGCCGTCCCCCTGAAGGCGGCCGTCCGGTAGGGCCCGACTACCGGCTGTCGGACCGGGATGGCACGCTTGTCCCGTGACCGAGATTGACGAAAAGATCGATGCTCTCGTCCCCGCGTGGCTCTACCTCCCCGACATCGCGGAGATGCTGGACGTCGAGGTGACGCGTGTCCGGCAGCTGGTCAAGGACGGCCAGCTCATCGCCGTACGCCGCGGGGAGAACAACGCCCTGCAGGTGCCGGCCGCCTTCATCCAGGGCGACAAGGTCGTCAAGGGCCTCGCCGGCACCCTGACGCTGCTGCGGGACGACGGCTTCACCGACGAGGAAATGCTGGAGTGGCTGTTCACTCCGGACCCGAGCCTGCCGGGCACGCCCGCGCAGGCGCTCGCCGAGAACCGCGGCACGGAGGTGAAGCGCCGCGCCCAGGCGCTCGCCGTCTGACCCGCCGGAACGGCGTGCCCCGCGCGGGGCGGCGCTGACGCGACCGATGACACCCCGCCCCCGCCGAGGGGGCGGGGTGTCGTGCCACGCGCTTCGTGCCCGGCCCCGCTCCCGTCGCCGCGGGGCGACCGCGTGCCCCACCAGCCGTACGGCGCCGAAGCCGGCCCCCGGGCATCCGGCCTCCGCCTGCCCCCACCGGTCTCCGGTCCTGCCCCTACCCGCTACCGTGGCGGCCGCGCGGCTCGACAAACAGCGACAGATCCAGCAGCGGGCGCGGCGGTGGGCCATCGGTCGGCGTCGTGCCGGCACCACCCGATGGGGGGACCCAGCCATGCCCACACCCCGTGAGCGACTCGCCGACGCCCGGCTCTACCTGTGCACCGACGCGCGCAAGCGGCAGGGCGACCTGCCCGAGTTCCTCGACGCCGTGCTCTCCTCCGGCGTCGACGTCGTGCAGCTGCGCGACAAGGGCATGGAGGCCGCCGAGGAGCTGGAGCACCTCGCCGTCCTCGCCGACGCCTGCCGGCGCCACGGCACGCTCCTTGCCGTGAACGACCGGGCCGACGTGGCCCACGCGATCGGCTCCGACGTCCTCCACCTCGGCCAGGGCGACCTCCCCGTGCCCGCCGCCCGGGCGATCCTCGGCGACGAGGTGCTCATCGGCCGTTCCTGCCACGCCGAGGCCGAGGTGGCCGCGGCCGCCGCCGAGCCCGGCGTGGACTACTTCTGCACCGGCCCCTGCTGGCCCACGCCCACCAAGCCCGGCCGGTACGCGCCGGGCCTCGGGCTCGTCCGGTACGCGGCGGGCCTCGCCCAGGGGCGTCCCTGGTTCGCCATCGGCGGCATCGACGCGGCCAACCTGGACGAGGTCCTGGACGCCGGGGCGCGCCGGATCGTCGTCGTCCGGGCGATCACGGAGGCCGACGACCCGGCCGCCGCGACCGCCGCCCTCGCCCGGCGCGTCCGCGAGCGGGCCGTTACGGCGGCGTGACGCCCGGGAGCGGGGGCCGGGCGCGGGACGGAACACCGGCTCCGCCCCGGCCCCGCTTCCGCTGTCCGAAAAGCTGTCCATCCCTCGGACGACCGGTACGCCGCTTCCAGGACCGCGTCTAACCTGCCCGTATGGCCCTTGGAACCGCTTCCGTCCGCTCGGACCGCGCCCGCACGGTCCGCGAGATCCTCGCCTCCGGCAGCACGTCGTACTCCTTCGAGTTCTACGCGCCCCGGACCGAGAAGGGCGAACAGGTCCTCTGGAACGCCATGCGCCGCGTCGAGGCGGTCGGCCCGAGCTTCGTCTCCGTCACCTACGGCGCCGGCGGCACCACCCGGGGCGGCACCGTCAAGGCCACCCAGAAGATCGCCTCCGACACCACGCTCACCCCGGTCGCGCACCTCACCGCCGTCGACCACTCCGTCGCGGAACT
>NZ_JAPSIW010000877.1 GCF_031178505.1 Streptomyces sp.
CAGAACGACATCTCCGTCTCCGGGGACCTCCTCTTCCTCTCCACCGACTCCTCCCGCAGCGACGACTCGTGCGCCAGCACCTCCCAGCCGGCCTCCGTCAAGGAGTCCTGGGAAGGCGTGAAGATCTTCGACATCAGCGACGTCACCGACCCGAAGTACGTCGCCGCCGTCGAGACCGCCTGCGGATCGCACACCCACACCCTCGTCCCGCAGCGCAAGGACGTGTACGTCTACGTCTCGTCCTACTCGCCCAACGCGGCCTTCCCGGACTGCCGTCCGCCGCACGACGGCATCTCCGTCATCAAGGTCCCGCGCAAGGCTCCCGAGCAGGCGCGCGTCGTCGGCTTCCCCGTCCTCTTCCCCGGCGAGGGCCCGGACGGCGGCGGCAACCCCGGCGCCCCCACGAACCCCGGCGTCACCAAGACCACCGGCTGCCACGACATCACCGTGCTTCCCGGCAAGGACCTCGCCGCCGGCGCCTGCATGGGCGACGGCATCCTCTTCGACATCGCGGACCCCGAACGCCCCCGGGTGATCGACCAGGTCCAGGACAACGTCAACTTCGCCTTCTGGCACTCCGCGACCTTCAACCAGAAGGCGAACAAGGTCGTCTTCACCGACGAGCTCGGCGGCGGCAGCGGCGCCACCTGCACCGCGGAGATCGGCCCGAACCGCGGCGCCAACGGCATCTACGACATCGTCGGCAAGGGCAAGAAGCGCGACCTGGTCTTCCGGAGCTACTTCAAGATCCCGCGCCACCAGGCCGCCACCGAGAACTGCGTCGCCCACAACGGCTCGCTCATCCCGGTCAAGGGCAAGGACCTCATGGTCCAGGCCTGGTACCAGGGCGGCGTCTCCGTCTGGGACTTCACCGACTCCGCCAGGCCCAGGGAGATCGGCCACTTCGAGCGCGGACCGCTCTCCGCCACCACCCTCTCCGTGGGCGGCTCCTGGTCCGCGTACTACTACAACGGCCACATCTACTCGAACGACATCGCCAAGGGCCTCGACGTGCTGAAGGTCTCCGACCGCCGCACGGACCCGGCCGCCCGCGTCCGGATGCACGAGCTCAACGTCCAGACGCAGCCCGACTACTTCGACGACTTCGAGGACTGACCGGGCGCACCGTCCACGGGCCGGCCGAGCGGCGGCCCCACCACCGGCGTGCCGCCGGGCGGACCCCCGTCCGGCGGCGCACCGCGTTCCCACTCGAGCCCGTAACGGTGGAACAGCTCCGCGCGCAGCCGGGCCACCGGCATCGGCGCCCCCGGCAGCAGCACCGCCACCACCGCGCCCATCAGCAGGGCGCGCAACAGCGGATAGTCGGTGTCCACGTCCTCGGAGCCGTACCGCTCCACCGTGTCGCGCAGCAGGAAGGCGAGCCGCTGCTGCTCCTCGCACCGCACGAAGCCCTCGGCCTGGAGGATCCCCGCCATGTGCGTCCGCATCAGGGTCGGCCGGTCCACCGCCAGGCCGAGGATCGCGTCGATGGCCCGTGCCAGACGCTCCCGGCCGTCCTCGGTGCGCGGCTCGCGCTCCAGCGCCTCCTCCAGCGTCAGATGCATCAGCCGGTGCACGGCCGACTGGAGGAGCTGCCGCTTGCCCGGGAAGTAGTACGAGATCAACCCGCGCGCCGAACCGGCCCGCTCGGCGATGTCGCCGAGTGTGGTCGCCTCGTAACCGCGCGTCGACACCAGCTCGACGGTGGCCTCCAGAATGCGCTCGCGCGAACGTCTTCGGAGCTGCTCGTTGACCGATGGACTACGCGGGGACATGCTGGACTCCTGCGTTGACTGGCTGCCAGCCAATATACTCAGCGCATGCCGCGCTCCGGCCGACCCGGTCGGAGGGCGGTCTGACCGTCTGTTCTGGGCGACACGGGGGATCGTCCAGAACAGGCGGTCTCACTCCTTTTCTCCCATTCTGCTCCGCCGTGAAGCCGGCGGCGGTGGTACGGCGCGGGGGAGGGGGCGCGGGAAGCGGCGCTCGCTCCAGCGGTACGCGAGGACGGCCGAGGCGACCAGGCACCAGCCGAGCAGCCACCCGCCGACGACGTCCGAGGGCCAGTGCACGCCCAGGTGCACCCGGGTCCAGCCGACGCCCAGGACCGAGACCGCGCAGAGCCAGGCGACCGTGCCCCAGCCCCGCCACGGCTCCCGCCGGCTCAACGCGAGCACCCACAGCAGCAGCCCGCAGGTCACCGTGGCCGCCATCGCGTGACCCGAGGGGAACGCCGCGAACCGCGCCGAGTCCACCGGGTCGGGCCACACCGGCCGTTCCCGCCCCACGGCGGCCTTGAGGAGGTGCTGGACCCCCAGGGCGACGACCGTGGTCACCGCCACCCACACCGCCCGGCGGCGCTCGCCCCGCCACCAGAGCACGAGCACCGTGGCCGCCGCCAGGGCCCGCATGGTGAGCGGGTCCCACACCCAGTCGCTGAACACCCGGGCGAAGGCCGTCACTTCGGGGTGGTCGACGGCGACGCGGTGGAACGCCTCGGCGACCGCGCGGTCGAGGGAGAGCAGAGGTGGCCACTCGCCGGCCACCAGCAGCAGGCACAGCCCGGCCAGGACCCCGGAGACCACGGCGGAGGAACGCATGCCCTGATCCTGCCCGACGATCGCCCCCG
>NZ_JAPSIW010000878.1 GCF_031178505.1 Streptomyces sp.
TCCGCGCCGGCAGGTTTCGCGGCGCCGGGCCCGGTCATACGGACCTTCCCGGAAGTGACGATCACTCGGAAAGGAGCCGTCATGGCGGCCGACGAGAAGACGCGGGCCAAGGGCGAGAAGATCAAGGGCGCGGTCAAGGAGGAGACCGGACGCGCGCTCGGCAACGAACGGCTCACCGCCGAGGGCCGCGCCGAACAGGCCCGCGGGGACGCCCGTGAGGCCAAGGAGAAGACCAAGGACATCTTCAAGCACTGAGCCGCACGACCGGCACCCCCGCGGTCCCGCCCCTCCCGTAAGGGGCGGGACCCGCGTCGTACGGGCCGGCTTCCGGCGGCGGGGAGTGGTAGGGGACGCGGAGCCCCCACGGGAGGACCGCGCCGCGCGGAGGCCGGCGCCGGAGGGTGTCACGGGTGGGCACGGGCGGGAAGCGTCGACGAGCAGGGGAGGGGCTCCGGTGACAACGGCCGACGAGAACAGGGGCGCGCCGAGGCGTGGCTCGGCGGCGACGGCGCGGGACGTGGTGCTGGCGGTCGGGCTGGTCGGCATATGCGGCGGCGGTCTGGCTCTCTTCCTCCGGACCGCCGACCTGGCGGGGACCCGCGGAACCGGCTGGGGACTGCCGCTCGCCATCATCGCGGTGCTCGCCGTGGGAGTGGTCATGGCCCGCTGGAGCGTGGCCCCGGCCCGCCGCCGCCCGCCACGCGCCGGGCCGGCGGCGCCGCCCGCCGACCTCCCCGAGGTCGGCGCCGACGCCCTCGACCACGCCGAGGCGGATCCCGACGGCTTCGAGCACACGGTCGCCGCGCTCTGCGTACGGGACGGTTGCGCCACCGTGGAGGTGGTCGGCGGCGCGGGCGACCTCGGCGCCGACGTCGTGGCCACGACCGCGGACGGGCGGCGCGTGGTCCTGCAGTGCAAGCACTACGCCGAGGACCACCGCGTCGGATCCCAGGACCTGCAGAGGTTCGGCGGCACCTGCTTCACCGTCCACCAGGCCGACGTGGCCGTCCTGGTCACCACCAGCTCCTTCACCGCCCCGGCCCTCGACTACGCCGCCACCTGCGGGATCGTCTGCGTGGACGGCGACGCGCTCGCCGCCTGGACGGAGTCGTCCGTGCCGCCGCCCTGGGAGACGTACGCCCGTACCGGCGCGGACGCGGCCGGCGACCGGGAGGCGGACACGTCATAGCCCCGCTCCCACGAACCCGGCCCGGTGGCCCCGGGCGTCCCGCCCCGGGGGCCGACGCCGCTACTCCTCGGTCGCGGTCCGGCCGGGCGCCGGAGGAAGGCTCCGGGGTCCCGCGCAGCGGGCGCCGGTCTCCTCGACGCGGCGGCGCAGTTCCCGGTCGGCCGTCACGACCAGACACGGCCGACCGCGCGCCGCGCGGGCCAGCTCGGCGATGAGGTCGTCACCGCTGCCGGGCGCCTCCTCGACGCGAACCCCCGGCACCGAGGCGACACCCCGGGCGCGCCCCTCCACCACCAGGACGATCTCGTACGGGCCGGGGTACGGTCCGTCGACGGGCCCGCCGGCCGCGGCGAGGCGGTCGCGCAGCCGCTCGGCGGCCCCGCGCCGGTCGCGCCACCAGCCGTCCGGCACCGATCCCACGACGTTGGCCCCGTCCACGACGAGCAGCGGACGGGGTTCCGGGTCTTCAGCGCTCATGCCCCCAGCATGTCAGCCCCGCCGCCTCCCACCGGCCGGGTCACCGCGTCCCGCGGACCCGGAGCAGATAGGCGGCCGTCACGGCCACGGCGCGGTCCTCGTCCCGGGCGAGCTCCACGAGGGCGTCCGAGGCGGCGGCACCGGGGATGTCCGCCAGCGCCTGCGTGAGCCGTACGCGGGCGGGCGCCGGTGTCGCCTCGTCGGAGAGCCGGGCGAGGAGCCCGCCGGCGATCCGGTCGGCCGTCTCCGTTCCGGCGGCGAGGGTGCTCAGGGTGTCGGCCGCGTCGGTGTCCCGCATCCCCGCCACGATCATGTCGAGGAGCTCCGGCACCGCGGCGGCCGTCCCCCGGGCGCCGAGGGCCAGGGCGGCGTGCCCGCGGACCACGGCGTCGGTGTGCCCGAGGGCGTCGCGCAGGCGGTCGGCCGGTTCCTCCCCGGGCAGGGCGGCCAGCGACAGGACGGCGCGTTCCCGCACGGCGGCCACCGGCGAGTCCAGCCCCTCCGCGAGCAGGGCCGTCCCGCCGTCACCCGCGCGGGCAAGGGCCCAGCGCAGCGCCCCGGCGACATTCGGGTCGCTCTCCGCCAGAACCGCCTCGACCAGGGCCTCCACGGGCACCGGCACCTCGTCGACGGAGGCGAGGGCGGCCCGCTGCCGGGCGCCGGGGCTGTGCGACCGCAGGGCCTGGAGGAACGCGACGGCCTGCAGGACGTCGTCCCAGGCGGCGGGCTCCGCGGCGTCGATCCGGCGCAGCCGCGTGAGCAGCTCGGTCTCCGCCGCGATGCGCTCGCGCGTCTGCCGGATGAGGTCCTCCACCAGCGCGGAGGGCGCGAAGCCGGGGTCGTCCAGGGCACGGCCGATCTCCCGCAGCGACAGCCCCAGCGATCGCAGGCTCTCGATGTGGAAGATGCGCCGGATGTCCTCGTCGGCGTACTCCCGGTAGCCGGTGCCCGTCCGGCCGGAGG
>NZ_JAPSIW010000879.1 GCF_031178505.1 Streptomyces sp.
ACTCCCGGATCTCCTGGTAGAAGACGTTGTCCTTGCGGAAGTTGGCGGATTCGCCGGCGAGGACCTGCTGGACGCCCTCGGCGGAGAAGACGCCGTACACGGTCCGGCGGATGCCGGGCGGCCCCGCGGTGATCCGTACGACGTCGCCGTGGTCGCGGCGGGCGCGCAGGAAGGTGCCGAGCGAGTCGTTCTTGAGGTCCAGCAGGGAACCGAGCAGAGGAAGTCCGGCCAGTTCGGGTGCCTCGGTGCGGGTGGTGGTCATGGTCGTCTCCCCCTGGGTCGTCACCCGGCCGATTCTCCTCCAGGGCGTGGCCGACGGCGAGGTTCGCGGGAACACCCGACCGGATCTGGCCGGTTGGCGCGATCCGGTCGGGTGGTGGCGAGGGTGGTGGGCGTCGGCCGGTCCCGCGCGCGGGCCGAAGGACCTCCTGGACGGGGCCGTTACCTGGCGAGGGCCCGGCTGATGACCATGCGCTGGATCTCGCTGGTCCCTTCGAAGATGGTGTAGATGGCCGCGTCGCGGTGCATCCGCTCCACCGGGTACTCGCGGGTGTAGCCGTTGCCGCCGAGGATCTGGATCGCCTGGGCGGTGACCTCCTTGGCGACCTCGCTCGCGTAGAGCTTGGACATCGAGCCCTCGGCGGAGGTGAACGGCTTGCCGGCGGTGGCCATCCAGGAGGCGCGCCAGACGAGGAGCCGCGCCGCGTCGATCCGGGTGCGCATGTCGGCGAGCTGGAAGGCGACGCCCTGGTTCTCGATGATGGGGCGGCCGAACTGGACGCGGGTCTTCGCGTAGTCGAGGGCGACCTCGTACGCGGCGCGGGCGGTGCCGACGGCCATGGCGCCGACGGCGGGGCGGGAGGCCTCGAAGGTGGCCATGGCCGCGTTCTTCACCCGCTCGCCGTCCCCCGCCTTCGCCTTCTCGCGGGCGCGGGCGAGGCGCTCGTCCAGCTTGTCCTTGCCGCCGAGGAGGCAGTGGCCCGGGACGCGGACGTCCTCCAGGACCACCTCGGCGGTGTGGGAGGCGCGGATGCCGTGCTTCCGGAACTTCTGGCCCTGGGAGAGGCCGGGGGTGTTCGGCGGCACGATGAAGGAGGCGTGGCCCCTGGAACCGAGCGCGGGGTCGACGACGGCGACCACGACGTGGACGTCGGCGATGCCGCCGTTGGTCGCCCAGGTCTTGGTGCCGTTGAGGACCCACTCGTCCTTGGCCTCGTCGTGGACGGCCCGGGTGCGCATCGAGGCGACGTCGGAGCCGGCGTCGGGCTCGGAGGAGCAGAAGGCGGCGACCTTGACGTCGGTGGCGTCGCCGTACATCTGCGGGACCCAGGTGCCGATCTGCTCCTCGGTGCCGTTGGCGAGGACGCCGACGGCGGCGAGGCCGGTGCCGACGATGGAGAGGGCGATGCCGGCGTCGCCCCAGAAGAGTTCCTCCATGGTCAGGGGGATGCCGAGACCGGTGGGGTCGAAGAACTGCTGGGCGTAGAAATCCAGGGAATAGATGCCGAGCTTGGCCGCTTCCTGGATGATCGGCCAGGGGGTCTCCTCACGCTCGTCCCACTCGGCGGCCGCGGGGCGCATGACGTCGGCGGCGAAGCCGTGCAGCCAGTCCCGGACCTGCTTCTGGTCCTCGTTGAGTTCGAGCGTGAACTCGCCCATGGTCCCTCCCAGCAGTACGTTACCTTCGGTAACATCAGTCTGTTACCGGCGGATACAGACTGTCAACCTGCGGCGGAGCGGAGCAGGCCGGACGGCACCCGGAGCCGCGCGGGTGTTACGTTGCGACAGCCTCACGGAATCGCACGGGCGGGGAGACACGCTTATGGACACCACACACCGGACCACCGACCAGCAGAAGCCCGCCGAGCAGCGGCGGCGCGAGCTGCTGGAGGCGGCGGACCGCGTGGTGCTCCGGGACGGCCCCAAGGCCTCCATGAACGCCATCGCGGCGGAGGCGGGCATCACCAAGCCGATCCTGTACCGCCACTTCGGCGACAAGGGCGGTCTCTACCGCGCCCTCGCCACCCGGCACACCGACGCGCTCCTCGCCGCGCTCCGCGCCGCCCTGGACGCCCCCTCCGACCGGCGCAGGCGCGTCGAGTCCACCCTGGACACGTATCTCGCCTCCATCGAGGCGATGCCGCAGGTCTACCGCTTCCTCATGCACCCGGCCGAGGAGTCGCACCAGTCCGAGCAGGGCTTCGACGTCGGCCGCCACTCGGCCCCGCTGCTGCGGCGCATGGGCGAGGAGCTGGGCCAGGTCATCGCCGAACGCATCGACCTCGGAGCCGGCGGCGAGGCCCAGGCCCGGATCTGGGGCCACGGCATCGTCGGCATGATGCACGCCGCCGGCGACTGGTGGCTCGGCGAACGCCCGTGCTCCCGCGCGGCCTTGGTCACCGCCCTGGCCGATCTCCTGTGGGGACGCCTCTCCCTGGCCGACGACCGCCCGGACGGCCCGGGCTTCTGAGGGCGCGGACCGGGCCGGGGGGTCCCACCGTGCCGTCAGCCGCGCAGGGCCGCCGCTCCCCCGCCCCACGGCTCCTTCCGGACGGCCCGCAGCAGACGTGACCTCCGCCACCCCGTGACCCGTTCCGCGTAGACCCCGCCGTCCAGGTGGTCGGCCTC
>NZ_JAPSIW010000880.1 GCF_031178505.1 Streptomyces sp.
GCAGGCGGCCGGCACCCCGGTGGTCGCCGCCGCGGTCGGCGGGCTGCCGGTCGCCGTCCGGGACGACGTGACCGGCTTCCTCGTCCAGGGACACGACCCCGCGGACTACGCCCGCGCGCTCGGCCGCTTCGTCGCGGACCCGGCCCTGACGGACCGGATGGGCGCGGCGGCGGCCCGGCACGCCGGCTCCTTCGGCTGGGACACCGCCGCCTCGGGCACGGCCGACGTGTACACGGCCGCCATGCACGACCACCGGCTGCGCGAGAACCGCCGTCGCGTACGCTCCCACCATGGCTGAGGACGTGACCGGGAACGTACGGCGGACCATCGAGACGACCCTGGACGACGCCGAGCTGGAGTGGGAGTCCCCCGAGCCCGGCTCGTACGTGGTGAAACTCCCGGGGACGCGCAAGCTGTTCACCACGCTCTCGCTGAAGGCGGGGCGGCACTCGCTCTCCCTCAACGCCTTCGTCATCCGTCACCCCGACGAGAACGAGACGGGTGTCCACCGCTGGCTCCTGGAGCGCAACCTCAGGCTGTACGGGGTGGCGTACGCGATCGACGGGCTCGGCGACATCTACCTCGCCGGCAAGCTGCCGCTCGCGGCCGTGACGCCCGAGGAGCTGGACCGACTCCTCGGCTCGGTGCTCGAAGCGGCGGACGGCGACTTCAACACCCTCCTCGAACTCGGCTTCGCCTCGGCGATCCGCCGCGAGTACGAGTGGCGGGTCTCGCGCGGCGAGTCCACCAGGAACCTCGACGCGTTCAAGAGCCTGATTCAGAAGCCCGCGCACTGACCCCTTCCCCGGAACCTCATGGCATTCGGCAGGAGGCGGTTCGCCGCCGCCGCGACGGCGGTGACGGCCGCCGTCACCACGGCGGCGTCCACCACGGCTCTCGCCGCGCCCGCGACCCCCACGGGCCCACCCCCGCCCGCCCCGCACCGGGCGGCGGTCCCGCTCCCGCCGGACGTCCCGCCGTCGCGCGGCTCTGGCGGGAGTTCGCCGAGGCAGGGGAGCGGGGCGGCGGCACGGTCCTCCTGCCGCCGGGCACGTACCGGATCGACGACCACCTCCGGATCGGCCAGGCTGGACACCGTCGCCCCGTACAGCGCGACCGTCGGCATCAGCGAGGTCCGGGAGCTCGACCAGATCGACGTCCCCGACTTCACCGGCGCGCTCCACGCGTGCGTGGAGGCGTACGGGAGGCCGGAGTCGGTCCGCCCCCGGAACCTGTACGAGGCCCAGCGCGCCCTCCTCGGGGACTGACACCACCCCTTCGGGGTGTCGCTCAGCCGCCGGCCTCCGTCGCCGCCCGGTACCGGCCGGGCGTGGTGCCGAACTCGCGGCGGAAGGCGTGCGACAGCGCGTACGGAGTGCCGTAGCCGACCCGGCGGGCGACCGTCTCCAGCGGCTCACCGGTCTCCCGGAGCAGCGCGGCGGCCCGGGTGAGCCGCCACCACGTCAGGTACGCCATCGGCGGCCGGCCGACGAGCGCGGTGAAGCGGCGCGCCAGCGTGGGCCGGGAGACCCCGGCCTCGGCGGCCAGCCGCTCCACCGTCCAGGGCGCGGCCGGATCGCCGTGCAGGGCGCGGAGCGCGGCGGCGGTCACCGGGTCACCGAGGGCGGCGGGCCAGCTCCCGGCGGTGCCCGGCGCCGCCCAGGACCGGATCATGTAGACCAGGAGCAGGTCGACCAGGCTCGGCAGCGCGATCGCCGAGCCGGGCAGCCGCTCGTCCACCTCCCGTCCCAGGAGCCCGATCGCGGCCCGCAGCTCCGGCGGTCGCCCGGGCCGGTCGGGGAGGTGGACGAGGGGCGGGAGTTCGGCGAGCAGGGGGTGGGCACGGCTGCGGTCGAGCCGGTACTTGCCGCACAGCATCTCCACCGGGGCGCCCGCCCGCGTTCCGTCACGGCCCGGGTCCCACCCCTCCCACCGCTCGAACGGCACGGCCCGCCGGAGCCCCGCCGCGTCGACGGGCGCGTCGGCGATGACGTGCCCGGTGCCGTGCGGCAGCAGGACGGCGTCCCCCGGGCCGAGAGAGACCGGTTCGCCGCCGTCGGGCAGCAGCCAGCAGCGACCCTCCAGGACCACGTGGAAACCGGCGCCCTCGTACGGCGCGAGACGGGCGCACCAGCGGCCCCCGATCCGTACCCGCCGGGTGGAGGGCCGCCCGGTCCGTACGGCCGCGATCGCGTCGCTCACCACATCCATCGCGCCAGGCTAGCCGGGGCCGTGAGACGTACGCGTATCTCCCGGAGCCGTAGGGACATTGAGAGGCTCACGGCGGGCTTCCTAGGGTCGGGTCATGGAACGCGAGAGCACACAGCGGATGGTGTTCGGGGACGTCGAGGTCCTGCGGGTGGTCGAGTGGCGGGGGCCCTTCGCGCCGGCCGGGGAGCTCGTCCCCGGGGCCGGGGCGGAGACCTGGGAGGAGAACGAGGACTGGCTCGCGCCGGACCACTGGGACCCGGTGACCGGCCGGGCGGTGATGGCACTGCAGACCTGGGTGCTGCGCAGCGCGGGGCGGACGGTCCTGGTCGACACGGGGGTGGGCGACGGGCGGGAGCGGCCGGGCTCGCCGCAGTTCCACCACTGGCGGGGCGACCTGCCGGGTCTGCTGGAGC
>NZ_JAPSIW010000881.1 GCF_031178505.1 Streptomyces sp.
CCGGCCCCCCGCGCCCCCCCCCCCGCCCCCCCCCCCCCCCCGCCGCCCCGCCGCCCGCCCCCCCCCCCGGCGGCCGCCCCCCCGCCCCCGGGGGCGGCGCCCGCCGCGTCGGACACTCCGTCAAATGCCTGGTCAGGCATGATGTGTCAACCCTTCGGTTGTCCCCGTGCTGAACGGGCTCCACCATAAGGGTGACGTCAGGACCGGCCACCGCCGTCCCGAGCGGGGCACCGCCCCGGGCCGCCGGGCGCGGGTCACCGGGCCGGGGTCACCGTGCCCGGGTCCGCGCGTCCGCCGCCTCCCGGCCGCAGGCGTACGCGAGGGGGCTGATCAGCTCCTCCGCGTCCGGCAGCCAGCGATTGGCCGGGGTGGGGCGGCGGGCCCACTGGACCGCGCCCTGTCCGCCGACCCGGGTCGGCGGGGCCGCCACGTAGTGGCCCTCGCCCCGCGTGACGAGGTCGATGGAGGCCGGCATCCAGCCCAGCTTGCGGACGAGGTCCGGCACCTTGGCGGCGGCGCCCGGCAGCACGAAGAAGAACATCCGGCGGTCGGGCGTACAGGTCACCGGCCCCAGCGTGAGCTGCATGCGCTCCATGCGGGCGAGCGCCAGGAAGCCCGCCGACTCCGGCACCTCGATCGCGTCGAAGGTACGGCCGGTCGGCAGCAGGATGGAGGCCTTCGGCTGCTTCGTCCACATCCGGCGCGCCCCGACGGCGCTCCCGGTCGCCATCGTCGACCAGTCGGGTCTGGCCGCGTGCGCACCGGGGAGGGCGCACGTCTCGGCGCCGCAGGAGCAGCGCTCCCTGCCCTCGACCGCCTCCAGCCAGGTCCCGGGGACCACGTCCCAGTGGCGTTCTTCCGCGTACCGCACGGCGCTGTCCAGCAGTTGCTCGCCGCGCTGCTGGGGGACCTGTGCGGCTTCCGTGACTCCGATGGTCTCTTCCACGAAAGAACTCAACTTCCCCCACCACCCCGGGTTACGGGCGCCGCCGCGCGGGGTGTGAGGCATCGATCCTGCACGCGGGGCGCATCGAAGCATCAGCGGGGGCGCGCGGGAGGGCGGGGAGCGGAGGGTGGGTACGCAGGGGTGGGAGCGTCCGCCACGGGCGCCGGCCGGCCTGTCCGGTTTCGCGTGTTCACATCGGCATTGACCGGATATTCACCGGGCAGTGATCACTTCTCTCGTGATCCCAGCACGGCCTCAGGGGGTATGCATTGGCAGCCAGACCACTCGTCGCGCGTCAGCCCAACGAAAGGCTTCAGGCACTCATCCAGGAGGCGGGCTGCTCCAACGCCGGCCTCGCCCGCAGGGTCAACGTGGTCGGCGCGGAGCGCGGCCTCGACCTGCGGTACGACAAGACCTCGGTGGCACGCTGGCTGCGCGGCCAGCAGCCGCGCGGCAGGGCACCGGGGATCATCGCGGAGGCACTGGGCCGCAAACTGGGCCGCACGGTCACCATCGACGAGATCGGGATGGCCAACGGACGGAATCTCGCGGCCGGTGTCGGCCTCCAGTTCGCGCCGACCGTCGTCGGTGCGATCGAGCAGGTCTGCGAGTTGTGGCGCAGCGACATCGGCCGGCGGGACTTCCTGTCCGGCTCGTCGGTCGCCGCCTCCGCGCTCGTCGAGCCGAGCCGCGACTGGCTGATCACGGCCGCCGACCCCCACGTGGCCCGCTCGGCGGGCGCCCGGGTCGGGGTGGCGGACGTGGCGGCGGTGCGGGAGATGACGGACGCGCTCGTCGACCTCGACCGCCGGTTCGGCAGCGGGCACGTACGGCCCGTGGTGGTGCACTACCTCAACAGCGTGGTGTCCGGCATGCTGTCGGGCTCCTACCGGGAGGCCGTGGGGCGCCAGCTGTTCGCGGCGGTCGCGCGCCTCACCGAACTCGCCGGGTACATGGCGGTGGACACGGGTGAACCGGGCCTCGCGCAGCGCTACTACATCCAGGCCCTCCGCCTCGCGCAGGCCGCCGGCGACCGGGGCTACGGCGGCTACGTCCTCGCCGCCTCGATGAGCCACCTCGCCGCACAGCTCGGAAACCCGCGCGAGATCGCCCAGTTGGCGCGGGCGGCCCAGGAAGGGGCGCGCGGGAAGGTGCCGCCCCGGGCGGAGTCCATGTTCCTCGCGGCGGAGGCGCGGGGCCACGCGCTCCTCGGCGACGTGCGCTCCTTCGAGGTGGCGGCGGGCGAGGCAGTACGGGCGCTGGACCGGGCCGACCCGGAGTCGGGCGACGAGCCGGCGTGGATCCGGCACTTCGACCACGCCTACCTCGCCGACGAACTGGCCCACTGCCACCGGGACCTGGGTCAGGCGGAGGAGGCGGCGCGGGCGGCCCGCCAGTCCCTCGCCGGGCACCCGGAGTCGCGGGCGCGGCGCCGGGCGATCGGCCTCGCCCTGCTCGCCTCCGCCCAGATCCAGCAACGGGAACTCGAGGAGGCCTGCCGGACGGGCACCCAGGCGATCGAACTCCTCGGCACCCTCAGGTCGTCCCGGGGCACGGAGTACCTGGAGGACCTCCGCGACCGCCTGGAACCGTTCGCACAGGAGCCGGTGGTACGCGAGTTCGGCGTGCGCCTGGACCTGGCGGCGGCGTGACGGTCGCCGCCGGACGGACCCC
>NZ_JAPSIW010000184.1 GCF_031178505.1 Streptomyces sp.
GCGGGCCGAAGCCGCCGGCCGGCGGCTGGTGGTGCGGGGCGGGGCGGCCGAGCCCGGAGGCGCGGCCGGCCGGGGTCTGCATGGCGCCGCCGTCGCTCAGCTGCGCCTGGTTCTCGGCGACCGCGCCCACGACGACCGGGGTGTCGCTGAGGTGGCCGGCGAGGGTGTCCCCGCCGTCGACGTCGAGGACGTCGGCGACGATCACCGTGATGTTGTCCGGGCCGCCGCCGCGCAGCGCGAGCTGGATCAGCTCCTGCACGGTCTCCTGCGGGCCCTGGTAGCTGGCGAGGGTGTCCTCGAGGGTCTGGTGCGAGACCACGCCGGACAGGCCGTCGGAGCAGATCAGGTAGCGGTCACCGGCACGCACCTCGCGGATGGAGAGGTCGGGTTCGACGTGGTCGCCGCTGCCCAGGGCGCGCATCAGCAGCGAGCGCTGCGGGTGCGTGGTGGCCTCTTCCTCCGTGATGCGGCCCTCGTCGACGAGGCGCTGCACCCACGTGTGGTCCTGCGTGATCTGGGTGAGGATGCCGTCGCGCAGCAGGTAGGCGCGCGAGTCACCGACGTGGACGAGGCCGAGGCGCTGGCCCGTCCACAGCAGGGCGGTGAGCGTGGTGCCCATGCCCTCCAGCTGCGGGTCCTCCTCGACCATCATCCGCAGCTGGTCGTTGGCGCGCTGCACCGCCGTACCGAGCGAGGTGAGGATGTCGGAGCCGGGGATGTCGTCGTCGAGGGTGACGAGGGTGGAGATCACCTCGGAGGAGGCGACCTCACCGGCGGCCTGGCCGCCCATGCCGTCGGCGATGGCGAGCAGCCGGGGACCGGCGTAACCCGAGTCCTCGTTGCCCTCGCGGATCATGCCCTTGTGCGAGCCCGCGGCGAAACGCAGGGACAGACTCATGCCCACCTGCCCTGTCGACGCTGCATCGGGGTAAGGCCGGTCTCGACCCACACTGCCCACCCTCCGGTCGCTCCGGTCAGCTCGCTCATTGTCGTACTACTTCCGCAGCTCGATGACGGTCTTGCCGATGCGGATCGGCGCGCCCAGCGGAATCGGTGTGGGTGTGGTGAGGCGGGTCCGGTCGAGGTAGGTGCCGTTCGTGGACCCGAGGTCCTCGACGATCCACTGGCCGTCCCGGTCCGGGTAGATCCTGGCGTGCCGGCTGGACGCGTAGTCGTCGTCCAGCACGATCGTCGAATCGTGGGCCCGGCCCAGGGTGATCGTCTGCCCCTGGAGGGCGACGGTGGTACCGGTGAGGGTGCCCTCGGAGACGACCAGCTTCGTCGGGGCGCCACGGCGCTGCCGGCCGCCCCCGCTCTGCTGGCCGCGCTGCTGCGGTGGTGCGGCGGCCGCCTGGCGCCCGCTCTGCTGCGGCCGGGCCTCCTGGCGGCGCGAACCCCGCTGGGTGACGCGCGTACCGAAGAGGTCGCTACGGATGACCTGGACGGCCACGATGACGAACAGCCACAGAACGGCCAGGAAACCCAGCCGCATGACCGTCAGGGTCAGCTCTGACATTGCCCCCGCTTCACCCTTCGGCTTGCCGGTAAACGATGGTGGTGCTGCCCACGACGATCCGCGAGCCGTCGCGGAGCGTAGCGCGGGTGGTGTGCTGCCCGTCCACCACGATGCCGTTGGTGGATCCGAGATCCTGGATCGTCGAGGGCGTTCCGGTCCGGATCTCGCAGTGCCGGCGGGAGACGCCGGGATCGTCGATCCTCACGTCCGCGTCGGTGCTGCGGCCGAGGACCAGGGTCGGGCGGGAGATCTGGTGGCGTGTGCCGTTGATCTCGATCCAGCGGCGCACCTGACCGCCCGCGCCGGGACCCGGCCCGGGCACGCCGGGGCCGCCCACGGGTCGGGCGGGGGCGCCGGGAGGCGGGGTGGCGGGCATGGGCGGGGCGCCGGCCGGGGGGTACCCGTAACCGCCGCGGCCCTGCTGGGCACCGGCGGCGGGCGGCTGCGGCTGTGACGTACTCGACGCGAGCGTACGGCTGCGGACCCGGTAGAGACCGGTGTCGAGGTCGTCGGCCTTCTCCAGGTGGACCTTGATCGGGCCCATGAAGGTGTACCGCTGCTGCTTGGCGTAGTCCCTGACCAGGCCGGCGAGCTCGTCGCCGAGCTGGCCCGAGTACGGGCTGAGGCGCTCGTAGTCCGGCGCGCTCAGCTCGACGATGAAGTCGTTCGGGACGACGGTCCGCTCGCGGTTCCAGATCGTCGCGTTGTTGTCGCACTCGCGCTGGAGCGCGCCGGCGATCTCGACGGGCTGGACCTCGGACTTGAAGACCTTGGCGAAGGTGCCGTTGACCAGACCTTCGAGACGCTGCTCGAAACGCTTCAGGACTCCCATGGGGCACCTCCTCCGTCGTTGTCGTCCTGGTACTGCTTACTGATCGTATCCACGCGTCGGGAAATCGGCTGGTTCCCCTTCTCTGCCCTGTGGACGAGTGTCACCTCTCACAGACCTTTCCCCCGGATCGTAGAGGTGGCCTGTGGACAGTGTCCCGCACCCCGCTGTGGGACAAGAAGGGGCGGAGGGTGCGGACCCTCACAGGTCGCCCCGGCGTTCTTCCCGCTTCCGTGTTCCGCGTGGCCGTTCGCCTCCTCGTGGCGCCTGCGTGCCCGTCTTCCCGCCCGCTTCCTGTTCGTGTCTTCTCCGCCCGTGCCCTCGGCAGGCTCCGCCGGCCCGCGCGTCGTGCCGCGTCCCTGTCGCCGCCCGTTCGTCGTCCCGTCGTCGTGCCCGCCCGCGCCTCCTCCCCCTTTCGCCGTCCCCCCGGGTCACCGGCTCCCGTTCGTCCGG
Organism: Streptomyces sp.; assembly: GCF_031178505.1. Taxonomy (GTDB): domain Bacteria; phylum Actinomycetota; class Actinomycetes; order Streptomycetales; family Streptomycetaceae; genus Streptomyces; species Streptomyces gulbargensis. The sequence continues at coordinate 2,799 of NZ_JAPSIW010000184.1, forward strand.
CCGCTCCCCCTCTCTCCTTGTTCTCCCCGAGCGGGAGCGAAACAAGGGATGTGAATCCACGGTCACCGACGTGCTAATCTTCAGATGTCGCCAGGCGCTCCCACCGAAAAGGTGAGAGGGCAGGGAGACCACCCAATGCGCGGGTGGCGGAATAGGCAGACGCGCTGGATTCAGGTTCCAGTGCCCGAAAGGGCGTGGGGGTTCAACTCCCCCCTCGCGCACCAGACGGAAGCCCCGTAGGTCATCGACCTACGGGGCTTCCGCGTTGTCCGGGTCGTGTGACGCTTCCCACTGCGGTCTCCGGCCGGCCTCCTGCTGTCCCGGCGGACGGCGGAGGCGCCGCCCGCCGGATCACGACCTTCGTCGTGGGCGGCCGAGACGAAAGAGGGACGCCCGGGCCCCGCCCGCTGCCTAGGGTGCGAGCGTGGACGCAAAGGTGAAGTCGGGTACGGGGGGCGCGATCGGAGCCAGGATCGCGGCCTGGTGGAACTGGTTCGCGCTGCCCGGGCAGTGGTCGCGGCGCAGAACCGTCGGAGAGCTGGCGCTCGCTCTCGTCGTGGCGCTGCTCGCCGCCGGCTCCGAGGAGCTCATGGGCGGCGAGGGATGGCGCCTCGTGCTGAACGCGCTGGCCGCGGCCGTTCTCTGTCTGGTGCGGCGGAGATTCCCGGCGAGCGTCCTCGTGATCACGTCCGCGCTCGCGCCCTTCCTCCTCGGCCTGTGGGCACTCCTGATGGTCGTCGGCTGGTCGTCCGGCCGGTTCATCATCGGTATCGGGCGCGCGCTGAACGCCTTCCTCGCCGGTTTCGTGCTCAACGTCGCCGGCACCCTCGTGGAGACCTGGGACCAGCAGCGGCTGCTCACGGTCGCCTTCATGTCGACGCTGTACTACCTGGCGACCGCCCTGGGGCCGGGGCTCGCCCACCGGTACTGGACGCAGCGGCGGACCCTGCTGCACGCGCTCCAGGACCGGAACGCCCAGCTGCTGCGCGAGCGGACGATGATCGCCTGGCACGCGCGGCTGCGTGAGCGGCAGCGGATCGCCCAGGACATGCACGACAGCCTCGGACACCAGCTGGCCCTGATCGCCGTGCACACCGGTGCCCTGGAGGTGGACCGGGAGCTGGGTGAGCGCCAGCGGGAGGTGGTCGGCGTCCTGAGGACGGCGTCGGTGACGGCGATGCGCGAGCTGCGCGAGGTCGTCGGGATACTCCGGGACGGTGTCGCGGCGGAGGACGTCGCCGCCGGGGCCGCCCCGGGCAGCGCGGGGGACGAGACGGGGAAGGCGGCCCGTGGCATCGCCGGCATAGCGGGGCTCGTGGACGCGGCCAAGGCCGCCGGGACCTCCGTGGAACTGCGCCGGGTCGGCGAGGAGCGGCCGCTGGAGCCGGCCGCCGACCACGCCGCGTACAGGATCGTCCAGGAGGCGCTGACCAACGCCTACAAGTACGCGCCGGGGGCGCCGATCGGGGTCGAACTCCGCTACGAGCCGGACACGTTCGTCGTGGAGGTCTTCAACGAGGAGCCGGTGGACGGACCGCCGCAGGACGTGGTGAGCGGCGGGCAGGGGCTCACCGGTCTCGCCGAACGGGCCCGTCTGGTGGGCGGCATGTGCCACGCGGGGCCGGCCGACGGCGGCGGCTTCCGGGTGGCCGGGATGCTGCCCTACGGGGCGGCGCCGATCGGTGAAGCAGCGCCTTTGGTCGACGCGGAGGACGACTTCCGGCAGCAGTCGCCGCGGCCCCTGGTCGGCGATGGTCGTGCGGTCGCGGTCGGAGAGGCCGACTGGACGGTCACGGAACGGGAGCTGGCGATGGCGTTGCGCGGGGGCAGGAGCAGAGGCGGCGGGATCGCGCTCGGGTGCGGGATAGCGGTGGCGGCGCTCGTCGTCCTGCTGGTGGCGGCCGGCTTCGGCCTGTACTTCCTGATGGGCTCGATGAAGGAGGGCATGATCGAGCCGAGGCAGTACGAGGCGGTGCGGGTCGGCATGGCGGAGAAGGACGTGCGCGGGCAGCTGCCCTCGGGCGACACGATAGCCACGGTGGGCCTGGAGAAGGGCGGCCCCGAGCGGCCCGCGGGGGCCAGCTGTCTGGTGCTGCTGTCCACGGAGACGGGGGACTCGTTCGACGAGGAGCCGGTTTTCCGGTTCTGCTTCAAGGACGGCAAGCTGATCGAGAAGAAGTCGTACGTGGTCACGCAGCGGTAGTGCTGCTTCGCCCGTACGGGAGCGGGGGGGGGGGGGGAGTGGCAGTGGCAGGGCAGCCCATCAGGGTCGTGATCGCCGACGACGAGCCGCTGATCAGGGCGGGGATCCGGATGATCCTCATCTCCGATCCCGGTATCCGGGTGGTGGCGGAGGCGGCGAACGGCCGGGAAGCGGTCGAGCAGGCCAGAGCGCACGCGGCCGATGTCGTACTGCTGGACATCCAGATGCCGGTGCTCGACGGTCTGTCCGCCTTGCCCGAGCTGCGCAGGGCGGTCCCGGCGGCGCGGGTCATCGTCCTGACGACCTTCGGCGAGCGGGAGAACGTGCTGCGGGCCCTGGAGCACGGGGGTGCCGGGTTCCTGCTGAAGGACACGGCGCCGGCGGAGCTGATCGGCGCCGTCCGGGCCGCGGCGGCGGGGGACGCCTACCTCTCCCCGGCGGCGACACGGCACGTGGTGGAGCGGCTCGCGACCAGCCGGGAATCGGCGCGCGCGGAGGAGGCACGCCGAAGGGTGGCCGCGCTCAGCGAGAAGGAACGCGAGGTGCTCGCCCTGCTCGGTGAGGGCCTGTCCAACGCGGACGCGGGAAAGCGGCTCCACATGAGCGAGGGCACGGTGAAGACGTACGTGAGCCGCATCCTCGCCAAGCTGGACTGCGAGAACCGCGTCCGTGCGGCCCTGCTCGCGCGCGACGCCGGGCTCTGACGGGGGCGGCGGCCGCCCGGGCCGCCCTGCCGTGGACCCCGGCCGTGGCGCGGGCAGCGGCCGGGGACTCGGCCGTTCGGTGACGGTCCCGCGGATCAGGCCGAGGGGGCGTCGGGGAGGTCGGCCGTTCCCGCGGCGTTGTACCGGAGGAGGTACGCGGCGAACCGGTCCAGGTCTTCGGCCGACCAGTCCGCGAGGCGCTCCTGGTAGGCGGCACGGCGGTTCGCCTGGGCCGTGGCGAGGACCTTGCTGCCCGCTTCGGTGGGGTGCAGCACCTGCACGCGGTGGTCGTCGGGGGCGGGGCGGCGTTCGACCAGGCCGAGTTTTTCCAGACCGGCCAGCTGGCGGCTGACCGTGGACTTGTCCAGGAGGTAGTGGGCCGCGAGATCCGTGGCACGGCAGCCGCGACGCTCCTCGATGTGGGCGAGGAGGGTGTACGAGACCAGGGGGATCTCGGGATGGACGCGGGCCGCTGCGGCGCGGGCCCGGCGCGCGAAGGCCGTCAGTTCGCGCTGGATGACGTCCACGGACGCGTCGCGGACGTCCTGTGTGCCGTCGTCGTCGCTCATGATGCGCTCCCTCGCCGTCCGGCGTTCGCCTTCTCCACCGCGTCAGTTGTATAGTACAACGGTTCGTTAGTTGTAAAAGCCAACCATGGAGGTCTCGGTGACCGCAGGACCGAACACCACCACCGGCGCGTTGCGGCATGTCCTCGGGCATCTGCTCACCCCTCTGCTGATGTGCCTCGGCATGGGCCTCGCCTACCTCGGCGCCTTCCACGCCCCCGAGCCCCACGACCTCCGGGTCGACGTGGTCGGCTCCGGCCCCAGCGCCCAGGTCCTCGCGCAGACGCTCCACGACAAGGGAGCCGGCGCCCTCGACGTCCGGACCGTCGCCGACCGGGCGACCGCCGTCACCGATCTCCGGCAGCAGGACAGCTTCGGCGCCTACATCCCCGGCCCCCACCCCGAGCTCCTCGTGGCGTCGGCGTCCTCCGACACCAGCGCCATGGCCGTCGAGAAGGTCTTCACCAAGGTCGCCGCCGGCCAGGACGCCCCACTCAAGGTCACCGACGTGGCCCCCGTCGCCTCCGGCGACCCCACCGGGCAGGGCGTCTTCTTCCTCCTCGTCGCGCTCAGCATCGGCGCCTACGCCTCCGTCGCCGTCATCGGCGGGGCCGGAGCCGTCCTCCCCCTGAAGATCCGGACCGCTCTCGCCGCCGTGACGTCCCTGGTCGTCAGCCTCATCGGCACCCTCTTCGCCGGCCCCGTCTTCCACCTCGTCGACCACGGGCTCGGCGGAGTCTGGGCGATGTCCTGGCTGTACGCGGCGGGCATCCTGTTCGTCGGCGTCGGCCTCCACACCTTCCTGCGCCGCTGGACCACCCTCGGCGTGATGGTCCTCTTCGTGATGCTCAACTTCACGAGCTCCGGCGGCATCTACCGGCCCGAACTCCAGCCCGGCTTCTTCGCCTCCCTGCACGCCTTCTGGAACGGCGCCGGCTTCATCGAAGGCGTCCGCAGCCACGTCTACTTCGACGGACACGCCCTCGGCGGACACGTCCTCGTCCTCGTCCTGTGGCTCCTCGCCGGTGCCGCGCTCCTCACTCTCGCCGGCCTCGCCGAGACCCGCCGCAGGAACACGCTTCCGGCTCCGCCCGCCGGAACGGAAGGCCGCACGGAGAACCCGGAGGAGGCCCCGGAGAAGGCGTCTGCGGGCGCCCCCGCACAGGACCGGGAGGCGGCCGAGGCCGAGGAGGAGATGGAGGAGGCCGTGGCCGTCTGACCGGCGCCCAGACGAGCCCACGAGTTGTCCACAGGGCGTTGTCCACAGGGGGAGACGGCCGATCGGATCCGGCGGTACGGTCGGGCCGAACGAGGGTCGCCATCGTGGCGCACATCGCAACGGGGGAGGACGTCCATGGACGACATCACGGCCGTCGTGCCGGTACAACCTGGTACGGGTGAGGGCCGAGTGCCGCACGTGCCGGGATTCGCCCGCCGCGCGGACATCGACTGCGGCGACTCCGCCAAGGACCGGGGCAAGCAGCTCCGCGCCCGCGTCCCGCGTTCCGCGCACCGGCGGCTGACCCTCACGGCCGACCGCCCCGACGCCCTCCGCGCCGTCGAGGAGTCCAGCCGCGGCCGGGTGCCGGAACTGGCACCGATCCGGGTCGGCAGGATGGCGGCGAGCCCCTTCGCCTTCCTCCGCGGATCCGCCGGTCTGATGGCCCACGACCTCGCCGGATCACCCACCACCGGCATAGCGGCCCAGATATGCGGCGACGCGCACGCGGCCAACTTCGGCCTCTACGGCGACGCCCGCGGACGTCTCGTCATGGACCTCAACGACTTCGACGAGACCGTCGTCGGCCCCTGGGAATGGGACCTGAAGCGGCTCGCCACCTCCCTGGTCCTCGCCGGGCGTGAAGTGGGAGCGGACGAGGCCACCTGCCAGGCCGCCGCCTTCGACACCGTCGGCGCGTACCGGCGCACCATGCGCCTCCTCGCCCGGCTGCCCGCCCTCGACGCCTGGAACGCGATCGCCGACGAGGAACTCGTCTCCCACACCGACGCCCGCGACCTCCTCGGCACCCTGGAGCGGGTCTCCATGAAGGCCCGCAACAACACCAGCGCCCGGTTCGCCGCCCGCGCCACCGAAGCCGTCGGATGCGAGGAAGGCGGCGGCCGGAGGTTCGTCGACGCACCGCCGGTGCTCCGCAGGGTCCCCGACGCCGAGGCGGCGCTCGTGGCCGCCTCCCTCGGCCCCTACCTGGAGACCGTCTCCGAGGACCGCCGACCGCTGCTCGCGCGGTACGCCGTCCACGACGTCGCCTTCCGGGTCGTCGGCACCGGCAGCGTCGGCACCCGCTCCTATGTGGTGCTGCTCCTCGACCACCGGGGCGAAGCCCTGGTCCTCCAGGTGAAGGAGGCCCGTCCGTCGGCCCTGCTGCCGCACCTGCCGTCCGCCGGCTTCACCGTCACGGACACCGGCCACGAGGGGCGACGGGTCGTCCTCGGGCAGAAGCGCATGCAGGTCGTCAGCGACATGCTCCTCGGCTGGACGACGGTCGAGGGACGGCCCTACCAGGTGAGGCAGTTCCGCAACCGCAAGGGCAGCGTCGACCCCGCCGCCCTCACCGCCGACCAGCTCGACGACTACGGGCGCATGACCGGGGCCCTGCTCGCCCGGGCACACGCCCACAGCGCCGACCCGCGCCTCATGGCCGGCTACTGCGGCAAGAACGAGGAGCTGGACGAAGCCGTCACCGCCTTCGCCGTCGCCTACGCCGACCGCACCACGGCCGACCACGCCGACCTGGTCACCGCCGTCACCAGCGGCCGCATAGCCGCCGAACGCGGCGTCTGACACCGACGGGGCACCACCAGCGCCGAGCGGGCGCTAGGGACCCGGCGACCGGCTACGCCACGGGGCCCGGCGGCCCGCCGCCCGGTACTCCGCCGACGTGCCCGACCGGAACAACAGGGCGGCACGCGCCACGGAACGCGCGGCTCACCGGGAGCGGGATCCCGGCGGCGGCGCCGTGCTGCCCGCGAAGGGGGACAGGGGGTGGGGAGGGGAGGGGGAGGGAGGGGGGAGGGGCCCCGGAGGACCGTAGGCTGGAGGGGTGACGAGCCGGAGCGAGGACGTGGACGTGGACCAGGCCGAGGACGCCGGCGCGAGCGCGGGCACGGGCACGGGTGGTGAGCCCGGGGCCGAGCGGCCCGAGGCGCGCCTCGAGAACGCCGTGCGGGTGGCCGAGCAGGCCCTCATCGAGTTCGAGATCGCCGTCGAGACGTTCCGCATCGAGGTGGACAACTTCTCGCGGCTCCACCACCAGCGGCTCGGCCCCATGTACGCGCGGCTCGACGAGCTCGACGCACAGATCGCCGAAGCCCGCGCCGCCCGCACCGGCGACCCGGAGGACCTGCGGCGGGCCCAGGAGGCCCGGGCCGCGGTCATGCCGATGCCCGGTGTGGAGGAACTCTTCAACGACTGGCTCGACTCCGACGGGCTCACCCCCGAGGCCGCGGCGATGCTCACCGACCGGCCCGTGCAGCCGCCCAAGCGCGTACGGCCCACCGAAGAGGCCCGCAAGCTCTACCGCGAGCTGGCCCGCAAGGCCCACCCGGACCTCGCCCGCGAGGAGGACGAACGCAAGCGCCGCGAGGAGTTCATCACCCGCGTGAACGCCGCGTACGCCCGCGGTGACGAGGCGCTGCTCCGGGAACTCTCCGCCGAGTGGGAGGCCGGGCCCGCGCCCGCCGCCGACCGGCTCAGCGAGAGCGAGGAACTGTACGCGCGCCTGGAATGGCTCGCCCAGCGCAAGGACCTGCTGTCCGCCGTCGCCCGGGAACTGGAGGAGAGCGCCATCGGCGCGATGCTCCGCATGGCGCCCGACGACCCGGACCGGCTTCTGGAGGAGATCGCCGAGCAGCTTCTCGCCCAGGTCGCCGAGCGTGAGGCCGAGCTGGCGGCGCTGGTGCAGTAGGTTTTCGGGGCCGAGCCGCACCGGCGGCCCGAGCAGCACGAGCAGGATGAGCAGGACGAGAGAGAAGGCCAGTCCCATGAACTTCACCCCGCTGCCCACCGTGGACGCGGCGTCCGTACCCGACGACGGTCTGGTGCTGGACGTCCGCGAGGACATGCATGACGCGTTCCATTTCCTGCTCGCGGCCAATCACAGGGTCCA
>NZ_JAPSIW010000185.1 GCF_031178505.1 Streptomyces sp.
CAGCTTCACCGGCCGGCGCGTCCTCGTCGTCGGCGGCACCTCGGGCGTCGGACTCGCCACCGCGCGGGAGTTCACCGCCCGCGGCGCCGACACCGTCATCGCCTCGCGCTCGGCCCGGAAGGTCGACACCGCCCTCGCCGCGCTCACCGCCGGCGGCGGCAAGGCCACCGGCCTGCCCCTCGACATCCGCTCCGACGACGAGGTGGAGCGCTTCGCCGCCACCGCCGGAACCTTCGACCACGTGGTCGTCACCGCCGGCGAGACCCCCATGGGCCGCGTGGACACCCTGCCGCTCGCCGACGCCTACGCGGCCATGGACAGCAAGTTCTGGGGCGCCTACCGCGTCGCCCGAGCCGTCCGCGTCGCACCCACCGGCTCGCTCACCCTGGTCGCCGGCTACCTCTCCCAGCGACCCGGCCGGGCCTCCGCCCTGCAGAGCGCCATCAACGCCGCCCTCGAAGCCCTGGTCCGCGGCATGGCCCTCGAGTACGCGCCGCTGCGCGTCAACGCCGTCTCGCCCGGCCTGCTGCGCACCCCCCTGTGGGAGGGCCTGGACGACGCCGACCGCGAGCGGATGTACGAGGCGGCGGCCGGCCGGCTGCCCGTACGGCGCGTGGGCGACCCGGACGACGTCGCCGAGGCGGTGCTGTTCGTCGCCGGGAACGCGTACACGACCGGCACCACCCTGTACGTCGACGGCGGCGGCATGATCGCCTGACGCGACCCGCAGTCCGGGGCGGTGCCGACGCGCCGGGCCGCACGCACCGTCCGGCCCTCAGCCCGTGGGGCCACCGGGCGTCCGGTCCGGGAGAGCCGTCCGCCCACCGGCCCGCCGCTCCTCCGCCGTACCCAGGCCCGCCGTCTTTGCCGCCTCGGCCAGGACCTCACGGAGCATGTCCACCGTCAGCCGGCCGGTGAACACGTTGCGCTGGCTCACGTGGTAACAGCCGAACAGGTCCAGCGGCGCGCCCCGCCCGTCCGCCGGTGCGAGGGCGGTCCGCGTGCCGTGGCCGAACACCGGCCGGGGCCGGGGCACCGCCCAGCCCGCCGCGCCCAGGGCCGGCAGGGCCGCCTGCCAGCCGAAGGCGCCGAGGACGACGACGGCACGGACCGTGGGACGCAGCAGCTCCAGCTCGCGGGCCAGCCACGGACGGCAGGTGTCCCGCTCGCCGGGGGTGGGCCGGTTCGCCGGAGGGGCGCAGTGCACCGGCGACGTCAGCCGCACCCCGCGCAGTTCCAGACCGTCGTCCCGGTCCTCCACCGTTCCCCGGGAGGCGAGCCCGAGCTCGTGCAGGGTCGCGAACAGCACGTCGCCCGCCCGGTCCCCGGTGAACATCCGGCCGGTCCGGTTCCCGCCGTGCGCCGCCGGCGCGAGCCCCACGACCAGCAGGGACGCGTCCGGCGGACCGAAGCCGGGCACCGGCCGCCCCCAGTACGTCCAGTCGCGGAACGCCGCCCTCTTGACGGCGGCGGTCTCCTCCCGCCAGGCCACGAGCCGCGGACACGCCCGGCACTCCACCAGCCGCCCGTCCAGTTCCGTGATCGTCGCGGCACCGGGGGCCTGCCGGGCGGGACCGGGAACGGCGAAGGACATGCGGGGCCTGCTTTCGCGGATCGTCGGCGGGCACCCGTGACCGGCGCGCCCGTCCCTCCAGTTGTACGAGGTCACCACCGCCCCGCACAACGCGGCCCCGCCGGGCGGGGCTCGTCAGCGCTCCAGCAGCCGCATCAGCGCGCGGGCCGCCGGGCTCGTCGCCTCCGGGGCCGGCAGCAGCGCCACCGTCTCGTACACCTCCCCGTCCGTCCCCCGCAGCGGCAGGGCGCGCAGCGAGGGCCGTTTGTGCCGGAAGTGCGCCGGTACGGCGGCCACCCCCAGGTTCTCGTCCACCAGGTCCAGCAGACTGTGCACGTCGTTCACCTCCAGGGCCACCGAGCGGCGTACCCCCGCGGCGGCGAACGCGGCGTCCGTGGCGCGGCGCGGCCCCCACCCCGGGTGGAAGTCCACGAAGACCTCCCCGGCGAGGTCCGGCGGCGACAGCTCCGCGTCCGACGCGGCGAGCGGATGGTCGGGGTGACACAGCAGGGTCATCGGCTCGGCCGCCAGCGGCACCGGCCGCACCTGCTCCGACTCGGCCCCCGCCCGGTAGGCGAACGCCAGGTCCAGCCGCCCCGCCGCGACCTCCTCGGCCAGTGCCAGGGAGCCCTCCTGCCGGAGCCGGATCTCCACGTCCGGATGGCGCCGCCGGAACGCGGCCAGGAGCCCCGCCACCGGCACGCCCGCGATGCACTGCTCGGTACCGAGGGCGAGCGTGCCGCGCAGGACGCCCTGCACCGCGGCCACCGCCTCGTGCGCCGCGCGCACCTGCGCCAGGACGCGCTCCGCCTCCACGAGCAGCGCGCGACCCGCCTCCGTCAGCGTCACCCGGCGGGTGCTGCGCACGAACAGCGGCGCCCGCAGCTCCCGCTCCAGGGCCCGGATCGAGGCCGACAGACCCGACTGGGACACCAGCAGCCGTTCCGCCGCACGGGTGAAGTGCCGCTCCTCGGCGACGGCGACGAAATGCTGGAGATGGCGCAGTTCCACGGGCCTCAGCCTAGGGGGTGTCTCGCCGATCCTGCCGGGCTCGCGCCCCTTGGGCCTGGGCCCGGGGAGACCCCAGGCACCGGACGCCGCTCCCTGATCCGGCCCGATCGACAGGACATCCCCTGGGCGATTGAGAAAGGCGGGCACTGAATCCCATCGGATTCTCCTGTTGGACCGATCCCCGCCCCCCACGGCAGATTGGTCCCCGGCCCGGCCTCCGCGCCCGGCCCCGTGCCTCCCACCCCCTCACCACCCCGTGGAGCCGTGTTGTACACCGCACACCCCGATCGCTACGCCGACCTGCCGTACCGCCGCACCGGACGCAGCGGACTGAAGCTCCCCGCGCTCTCCCTCGGCCTCTGGCACAACTTCGGCCCCGACCGCCCGGCCGATCTCCAGCGCGCCGTCCTGCGCCGCGCCTTCGACCTGGGGATCACCCACTTCGACCTCGCCAACAACTACGGCCCGCCGCCCGGCGCCGCCGAGACCGCGCTCGGCGGCTTCCTCAGGACCGACTTCGCGCCGTACCGCGACGAGCTCGTGATCTCCACCAAGGCCGGCTACCTGATGTGGCCCGGGCCGTACGGCGAGTGGGGCTCCCGCAAGTACCTGCTGTCCTCGCTGGACCAGAGCCTGCGGCGGCTCGGCCTCGACCACGTCGACATCTTCTACTCGCACCGCTACGACCCCGACACCCCGCTCGAGGAGACGATGGGTGCCCTGCACACCGCCGTCCAGCAGGGCAAGGCGCTCTACGTCGGCGTCTCCAACTACCCCGCCGAGCGGACCCGCGAGGCCGCCCGCATCCTCGCCGGCCTCGGCACCCCGCTCACCGTCCACCAGCCCCGCTACTCCCTGCTCGACCGGCGTCCCGAGGACGAGGGCCTGCTCGACGCACTCGACGAGCTGCGGATCGGCTCCGTCGCCTACTCCCCGCTGGAGCAGGGCCTGCTCACCGGCCGCTACCTGGACGGCATCCCCGAGGACTCGCGGGCCGCGAGCGACAGCCCCTTCCTGAACCGGGAGGCCGTCACCGAGGACCTCGTGGCCCGGCTGCGCGGCCTGAACGACCTCGCCGCCGCCCGGGGCCAGAGCCTCGCCCAGATGGCCCTCGCCTGGGTGCTGCGCGGCGGCCGCGTCACCTCCGCCCTGGTCGGCGCCAGCCGCCCCCAGCAGCTGGAGGAGTGCGTCGCCGCCGTACGGAACCTCGCCTTCGACACCGAGGAGCTGGCCCGCGTCGACGCCCTCGTGCGGCCCTGACGCGGCGGGCCGGCGCGCCAGGGCCCGCCGCGAAGGGCGGGCCGGGCGCGCGGTGGCGTCAGTCGAGGGGGTCGAGGGTGAGGTACGCGTTCTGGGGCCGGGCGTCGTGGACGAGGGACTCGTGCGCGCCGACGTCGTCGAACGCGAAAGCGTAGGCCTTGCCGTCGGCCGTCCTGGCGTGGATGTGGCGCGCGTAGTGGTTCGTCACCGCGTCCTGGTAGAAGCCGGCCGGGCCGGTGTCGGGCTGCTGGGGGTTGGTCAGCAGTGTCGAGCGGTTGAATCCGGCGCACAGGGTGCGGGAGAGGGGGCCGCGCACGGCGTCGTTGGGGGCGTCGAGGTACTTGTGGCAGCCGAGGACGCTGTCGGAGTCGGGCTTCCGGAACGAGGTGACGACCTGCCCCGAGCCGTCGGTGAAGTTCATGACGCCACCGGAGACGCGGCCGTGGTACCTGATGTGGGGCTGGTGCGCGAAGGGCGTGACGGTGAGCGTCGACGAGGCGTACTTCGACCAGACCCGGTTGATGTAGTCGTCCAGGACTCCCGCGGACAGGGCGCCCGCCGCGATGCCGTGCCCCGGGGCGAGTGCCCGCAGGACGGTGCCGTCGGAGCGGGTCTGGACGAGGTTGCCCCAGCCGCCGGGCTGGGCGCGCAGGGCCGAGAAGAAGCCGCGGTAACCGCCCGGACGGAGGCGGCCGGTGGAGGCGGTGGTGCCGTCGGCGCGCTTGACGCCCACGGCGTAGGGGACGGAGAACATGTCGACCTGGGTGCTGTTGATCCACAGACCGGCGTCGTTCAGCGTGTACTCGGACCAGTTGAAGAGGATGTCGCGGTTGGGGTCGGTCGGATTCTGGACGGCGGGCTGGACCAGACCGCCGGTCGTGAGCTTGAAGACCAGCTTCCGGCCGTAGCTGAAGTAGACCCGCCCCGAGAACTTCGGCATGCGGATGGTCATGGTCCGGCCGTGCGCGGGGCCGGCGATGGAGGCGTCCGGCGCGGGGGTCGGCGGGTTCCCGCCGGCCGGCCAGGGGTGGAAGGCGCCGGAGGCGTCCGCCCAGCCCTGTCGGCCGGTCGAGAGTTCGGTGCCGATGTTGTAGACGTACACCTGGTCGGCGCGACCGGAGTCGTTCCTGATCGTCAGCGGCACGGTGTCCGGTACGGCGGCCCGGACGGCCGGGGTCGGGGCGGCGACGGTGACGCCGGCGGCGAGCAGGACGGCGGCGACCAGATACGCCGACAGGGCCCTGCCGGGCCGGATACGTGGGGGCATGTGCGGCTCCTCGGACGTGGGGACTCCGGAGGACGGGCGGGGGCGGGGCCCGGCTCGGGGCACCGGCCGACGCCTCCTCCAAGCGGTGAGAGCGCTCTCAGATCCTGGCCAGGATGAGGGTGTCGTCGCGCGCATGTCAACGGTCCGTGAGGTGGCCCGACGCTTTCGGGGCGGGACCGGGCGAAGGCGGCCGCCGGGGGAGTGGGTGACCGGTTCTGGTATGGACCTGACAACGCGGTGCCGCTAACGTGGCGGACGCTTCTGAGAGCGCTCTCAGCACTCGACTCCCCCACCTGGAGGTCTCGTGAAACGCCCCGCCGCCCTGCGTACCGCCCTCGCCGCACTGCTCCTGACGACCGGCCTGGGCGCCGCCCACGCGGGCACCGCACAGGCCGTTCCGGCCCCGGAGCGGACGGTCTCCGCGCCCTCGGCCTCCGCCGGACTGCTCGACGCCATGCGGCGTGACCTCGGGCTGACCGCCGCCGAGGCCGAGGAGCGGCTCCGCGCCGAGAAGGCCGCGACGGCCGTGGAGAAGCCCGCCCGTGAGGCGGCCGGTTCCGCGTTCGCGGGCTCGTGGTTCGACCCGGCCACCGGCCGGCTCGTCGTAGCGGTGACGGACCGCCACGAGGAGGCCGGGGTCCGGGCCCTGGGCGCCGACACCCGGCTGGTCCGGCACAGCGCCGCCGCGCTCGACCGCGCGAAGGCCCGGCTCGACGCGCTGCGCGCGCCGGCGGGAGTGGCCGGCTGGCACGTCGACCCCCGCGCCAACAGCGTCGTCGTCACGGTCGTCCGGGCCGAGCGGGAGAAGCCCGCCGTCCGCGCCTTCGTCGACCGGGCCCGGGCCGGCGGCCCCGTCACCGTCGCCGAGACCGCCGAGGCGCCGCGCACGTACGCCGCGGGCACCGTCGGCGGGGACCCGTACTACACCGGCAACGTCCGCTGCTCCATCGGCTTCTCCGTCCACGGCGGCTTCGTGACGGCGGGTCACTGCGGCCGCGCCGGAGCGGCCGTACGCGGCTGGGACGGCTCCGCCATGGGCACCTTCCACGGCTCCTCGTTCCCGGGTGACGACTACGCCTACGTCGGCATCCACAGCGGCTGGTGGACCGTGCCGGTGGTCCTCGGCTGGGGTACCGTCCCGGACCAGCTCGTACGCGGGTCGGCCGAGGCTCCCGTCGGCGCCTCGATCTGCCGCTCCGGCTCCACGACGCGCTGGCACTGCGGCAGGGTGCTCGCCAAGAACGAGACCGTGAACTACAGCCAGGGCGCGGTGCACCAGATGACGAAGACCAGCGTGTGCGCCGAGGGCGGTGACTCGGGCGGGTCGTTCCTCAGCGGCGACCAGGCGCAGGGCGTCACCTCCGGCGGGTGGGGCAACTGCTCCACCGGCGGCGAGACCTGGTTCCAGCCGGTGAACGAGATCCTCAACCGCTACGGCCTGCGCCTCCACACCGCCTGACGGCCCGGCCGGTCCGCACCCGCGCGGCCCGGCCGGAGCACGGCACGGGCCGCCACCGGGGCCCTTCCCCGAAGGACAGCGGGAAGGGCCCCGGTTCCGCGGGCGCGCGGCCTCCGCTCCCTGCGGAAGGGGGCGGCTGCCGGGAGGGGTGCTTCGGGCCGTGCCCGGACACGACCTAGTGCCGGTCGAGCGGACCCCACGCCCCCACCTGCCGGGCGATCTCCTCCTCGGCCTGCTCGATGACCTCGGGCGCGATCCAGCCCAGCGGCCGCACGTCACGCACGAGGGGCTCGTTGTCCGGGCCCCGGGCGGCCTCCCGCCCGTGCAGCAGCCAGGGCCGGACCACGCCGTCCCTGATCCGGGGCAGGTGCGAGTAGTCGTACAGCCGCCGCGCCGCCCACGTCCGCAGCGAGCGGTCGCCCCACCACTCCTCGACGTCCAGGGGATTCGCGGAGAGGCCCGGCAGCTCGACGCCGGTGAGTCCGTCCCGGCTCGTCGGTCCCGCGAGATCCACGTACGGGCCGAGGGACCACCGCACGTACAGATGGCGTCGCGAGGCGATCAGGTCGGTCAGCTCGTCCAGTGAGGCGATGGTGGGCATCGCGTCCAGATGATCGGGCGTCCGGTGCATGAGCGGCGACTACCCGGTGAGACCCGCTCCACTCGGCCCGATCGCGTGACACGGATCGCGACCGGGCCGGAAACCCCCTGCTCCGGCGGCGTACGGCCGGCGGTCACCGGGTACGCCGCCGCGTCACCCCTGCCGGCTCAGGTGAGGACCACCGGCAGGTCGAACAGGTCGTTCTGCGTGACGACCGGCTTGTTCCGCAGCTCCCCGCGCGGCACCGCGAGCCGGAGCTCCGGGAAGCGGCCGTACAGGGCGGGCAGCGCCACCGAGGCCTCCAGCCGCGACAGGGCGGCGCCGGGGCACACGTGCGGCCCGTGCCCGAAGGAGATGTGACGGTTCGGGCTCCGGGTGACGTCGAACTCGCCCGCCGTCGGGCCGTGCTGTGCCTCGTCCCGGCCGATCGCGCCGAACGACACGATCAGCGCCTCGCCCTCCGGCAGCACCCGGTCCCCGACCCGGACGTCCTCCCGGGCGAACCGGAACAGCACGTGCGAGGTCGGCGTCGACCAGCGCAGGGTCTCCTCGATCACGTTCTCCCACGGCACCTCGCCCTTGAGCACCAGGGCCCGCTGCTCGGGGTGGGTCTCCAGGGCGACGACGGCGTTCACGATCAGGCTGATGGTCGTCTCGTGGCCCGCCGCCACCATCAGCTGGAGGGTGTTGGTGATCTCCTCCGTGGTGAGCCGGTCGCCGTCCTCCGAGGCCTCGATCAGCGCGCTGGTGAGATCGTCACCGGGACGCTCCTTCTTCGCCGCGACGATCCCCGCGAACAGGGCGCCCAGGTCCGCCATCATCGCCGGCACCTCCTCGGGCGGCGTCTGCGTCGAGAAGAACTTGTCGAACAGCGTCTTCATCCGGGGGTGGTCCGCGGCGTCGACCCCCATCAGCTCGCCGATCACGTTCATCGGCAGCGGGTAGGCGAACTCCGCCTTCAGGTCCACGACCTCGCCCGCCGGCCGCTCGGCCAGCCGGTCCAGCATGCCGTCGGTCAGGGCCTCGATACCGGCGCGCAGCCGCTCCACCCGGCGCGCGGTCAGCGCCTGCGCGACCAGGGTCCGCAGGCGCCGGTGCTCCTCGCCGTCCACGGTCAGCATGGACCGGCCGGGGTTCGCGAGTCCGATCAGCGGCCAGTCCGGCGGTATCTCGCCGCGCCGCCAGGCGCCCCACACCTCGATGTCCTTGACCAGGCGCGCGTCGGTGAGCAGCTTGCGTGCCTCGGCGTGGCGGGTGACGGCGAAGCAGGGCACTCCGCCGGGAAGCACGACCCGCGCCAGCGGACCGGCCGCGCGCAGCCGGGCGCTCTCGCCGTCGAGGTCCGAGACGAACGGGTCCAGGGTGATCACACCGGACCCACCGGCACCGGACGCGGTGGGATCGAAAGGGCAGCTCACGAGAGGCCTCCCAGGGCAGGGGTCGGGGTGTACGTCACCGGCAGCGCGGTCAGGCCCCGCAGCCAGGGCGAGGGCCGGCGGGTCAGGCTGTCCTCCGGTACGGCGAGGTCCACGTCCGGCAGCCGGTCGAGCAGCACCTCGATGCCGGTCCGGGCGATGGTCTCGGCGACCTCCTGCGCGGGGAAGGGGCAGCGGTGCTCGCCGTGGCCGAAGGAGAGGTGGGCGTTGTTGCCGCCGGTGAAGGCCCCGGAGTCGGCCCGTACGTGCGGATCGGCGTTGGCGGCGGCCAGGCCGAGCAGCAGCAGGTCGCCCTGTTCGATCCGGCGTCCGCCGAGACGGGTGTCGCGCGACGCCCACCGGCCGGCGACGTTCTGCGTCGGCGTGTCCTCCCACAGGACCTCGTTCATCGCCTCGCCGACGCTGTGCCGGCCGCCGGAGAGGGAGGCGGCGAACCGGTCGTCGGTGAGCATCAGGCGCAGCGAGTTGCCGATCCAGTCGGCGGTCGGCTGGTGACCGGCGGCCATCATCACCATGAGGTCCTGGGCGACCTCCTCGACGGTGAACCCGGCCGTGTTGCCCAGCATCCGCGAGGCGACGTCGTCGCCGGGGCTCGCTGCCTTGGCGGCGAGCAGCGCACCCATCGACTCCGCGAGGTGGCGCTGGCCCTCGAGGGCGCCCGCGCCGCCGTTGATCATGTCGTTCATGGCGGTCACCAGACCCGGGCCCTGCTCGTCGGCGAAGCCGTAGAGCGCCGCGAGGACACGGACCGGCAGCAGCATGGCGTACTCGGCGATGAGGTCGCAGGCTCCCTTGCCGCACAGCGCGTCGATGAGCTCGTCCGCGTACCGCTCGGCGAGCTGCCGCAGCACGAAGGGATCGACGGCCTCCAGGGCGCCGGAGACGACACCGGCCCGCTCGCGGTGCCGCTCGCCGACGGTGTAGAGGATCGACGGCTGCTTGCGGCCGATCATCGGCAGCAGCGGCCAGTCCGCCGGGACGGCGTCCCACTGGTTCCACAGGTCGGAGTCGCGCGAGAAGAGGACCGGGTCGCTGGTGACCTGGTGCAGCTCGCGGTAGCCCAGGACCAGCCAGGCGGGGACGTCGCCGTCGAGCAGTACGGGCGCGACGGCTCCGTGCTCCCGCCGGATCCGCCGGTACAGCTCCAGCGGCTCGGTGTGGAAGCGGGGGCCGCTCAGCGGGACGGGCGCGGACGCGGGGTGGGTCACGGGGTGGGCTCCGGGGTCGGCTGTGGTTCCGAGGCGACGACGGTCCGCAGGTGCTCGACCAGCGAGATCAGGACCTGCTTGCTGGACTCGCGCGACCGGGCGTCGCAGAAGACCAGCGGGACCTCGTCGGCGAGGTCGAGGGCCTCGCGGATCTGGGCGGCGGTGTACGCGGGGCCGCCGAAGTCGTTGCAGGCGACGACGAACGGGGTGCCGTGGTGTTCCAGACGGTCCACGGCGTACCAGGAGTCGGCGAGCCGCCGCGTGTCGACGAGCACGACGGCGCCGAGCGTCCCGGAGAACAGCCGGTCCCACAGGAACCAGAACCGCTCCTGGCCCGGCGCGCCGAACAGGTACAGGACGTTGTGCGCGTCGAGCGAGATCCGGCCGAAGTCGAAGGCGACGGTGGTGGCCGTCTTGGCGGCGACGCCGGCGGTGTCGTCGACGTGCTCGCCCGCCTGCGACATGGTCTCCTCGGTGTTCAGCGGGCGGATCTCGCTGACCGACCGGACCAGCGTCGTCTTGCCGACGCCGAAGCCGCCGGTGACGACGATCTTCAGCCCGTTGTCGGCGGTGCTGCTGAGG
>NZ_JAPSIW010000882.1 GCF_031178505.1 Streptomyces sp.
GAGGCGCTGCTCGACCGGGTGCCGCTGGACCCTGCGCGGGTGCACGCGATGCCCGCCTCGGACGGTCCTCACGGTGACGACGCCGACGCGGCAGCCGCCGCGTACGCGGCCGAGCTGGCCGCCGCCGGGGGACCCGACGGGGTGCCCTCCTTCGACGTGCTGATGCTGGGCGTCGGGCCGGACACGCACGTGGCCTCGCTCTTTCCGGAGCTCCCGGCGGTACGGGAGACCGAGCGGACGGTGGTCGGGGTGCACGCCGCGCCCAAGCCGCCGCCGACCCGGATCTCCCTGACGCTCCCGGCGATCCGGGCGGCGAAGGAGGTCTGGCTGCTCGCGGCCGGCGAGGACAAGGCCGGGGCGGCGGCGCTCGCGCTGTCCGGCGCCGGCGAGGTGCAGGTCCCCGCGGCCGGTGCCCGGGGCCGCTCGCGCACCCTGTGGCTGCTGGACGCGGCGGCCGCCGCGGAGCTGCCGCGGAGCCTGTACCCGCACGCGACGGCCTGATCGCGAAGGTCCCGGAACGGGACGGAGGCCCGGTTCACCCGAGGGTGGGCCGGGCCTCCGTCGTGCCGGGGTGCCGCGGGCCGTCCGGGGCCCGCCGGGCGTCCGGGCCGTGCGCGGGCTCCAGGAAGGGCGTGAGCAGCCCTGGTACGGCCTCGGCGGCGAGAGCGAGCCCCTGACCCACGCCGGTGTCCGCCACGGTGTAGGCGCCCGCGCCGGCGGCCGTGGTCGCGGTCACCGTCAGGAGGCCCGCGCGGCGCTGGACGTACGACTGCTTGACGGTCCATCCGATGACACCGGAGCGGCGGAGGGCGACGGTCGACCGGCGGACCGTGCCCGAACGGGCGACGAGGTAGGGCCCGCTGACGGTGTGTCCGAGGGAGCGGTAGGCGTCGCGGGCCAGGAGCACGCCGAGCGGGGCGAGGACGACGGTCCCGCCGGCCGCCACGTACAGCAGGACCGGGGTGAGGAGGGCGCCGAGGACGGCGAGGAGCGCGGCCGGGAGGAGGACGGCGGCGAGCGCCCACCGCAGCCGGCGGGTCCGCGCGGCTGGGGGGTGGGCGGCCAGCGGCGCGGACGTGGGCGGTTCGGGCTCCCGCAGCACCTGGGCGGCGACACGGTCGGCCGTACGGCGTTCCGCGGCCGGCAGCAGGTTCTTGAGGTCGCCGTGCCGGTCGCCGTCGTTCTCCACCAGGCCGGTGGCGACGGCGTCCACCCGGGCGGCCCCGCAGAGGCGCACGCCGAGCGGTTCGACCAGTTCGACGCCGCGCAGCCGGCGCTCCTCGATCGAGACCGAGCGGGTGGTGAGGAGCCCCCGGCGGACCCGCAGGGTGCCGCCCGGCTCGCGCTCCAGGCGGTAGTTGCCCCACATCTCGGCCCACAGGCCGAGGGCCCCGAGCGCCCCGGCCGCGGTGGCGACGAGGACGAGGGCGAGGACCGTCCAGGGCAGCGAGACGTCCCGGAAGCGGTCCCCTATCCAGTGGATGACCTCGCCCTGGGCGCCGAACCACTCGCTGACCTGGAGGACGGCGCCCGCGGCGGCGCCGCCGAGGGCGGGGGCGACGAAGGAGACGGGGGCGTAGCGGATCCAGCGCGGGTCGAGGACGGCGAGGGCGCCGTCGTGGAGCGGGTCACCGGGTGCGGCGGCGGGCCGGACGAGGAGCTCCCGGCGGAGCCGCTCGCCCTCGGCGCGGGCGACCAGCTCGAGTTCGAGGGTGGACTCGCCGCCGCCGGTGCTCTCTCCCGTGCCGATGCGGACCTTGACGAGTCCGAGGACCCGCTGGAGGGGGTTGGCGGTGAGGTCGACGCTGCGGATCCGCTCCCGGGCGAGCGAGCGGCGTTTGAGCAGCAGGAGCCCGGTGCGGAGGTCGACCCGTTCGGGGCCGGCCCGGTAGCGGGTGCGGCGCAGGCGGACCAGGTCGGCGGCGGTGCCGCCGAGGACGAGGAGGAGGGCGCCGGTGACCACCCAGACGACGGCGTGGCCCAGCGGCGTCCCGGCGATGCCGACCGCGAGGGGCAGGCCGGCGCCGGTGGCGACCCCGCAGAGCACGGCGGCGGTGACGGCCGGCGTGCGCGGGTCGAGCCGCCGCCACTCCCCCGGCTCCCCCTCCCCCGGCGCCTTCGGCCCCTCCGCGTCCGGGCCGGGGCCGCCGTCCCCGCTCATGTGGCGTCCCCGGGAGTGGCCTGGGTGAGGGAGGTCAGCCGCTCGCCGAGCGCGGCGGCCAGCTCGTGGTCGAGGCCCTCGATCCGCAGGGCCCCCTTGGAGGAGGCCGTGGTCACCGTGACGGTGCCGAGCCGGAACAGCTGCTCCAGCGGCCCGCGTACGGTGTCCACGGTCTGGATCCGGGAGAGCGGGGCGATCCGCCACTCCTGCCACAGGGCTCCGGTGCGGACGTAGACCGCCTCGTCGGTAACCTCCCAGCGGTGCACCCGGAACCACCAGAGGGGGAGGAACGCGGTACCGGCGAGCCCCGCCGCCGCCACGAGGGCGGCGGCGGGCAGCAGCCAGGCCCTGGCGGGCCCGACGAGGGCGCCGAGGAGGCCGAGGACCGCCGCCGGGGCGGCGGTGGCCACCAGGCAGCGGGTGCGCCACCAGGCGACGGCCCGCC
>NZ_JAPSIW010000883.1 GCF_031178505.1 Streptomyces sp.
GTGGCCGTGCGCCAGGCCCGGAGCACCTCGGCCGCCGGGCGGCCGGCCCGCGCGGCGAGCGGACGCGTCCTCACGGCCGGGTGGCCGCCCCGCGCGGCCACGGCACGTGGCTTGACGGCTACGTGCCCGCAGGCGAGGGGGCGCCCGCCCCGGTGGTGGGCCGTCGGCCGGGTGGTGGTCATCGGAGGTGGGTGCGGGCGGTGATCAGTTCGCGTTCGCGCGGGTCGTGGGCCGCGTCCACGACGTGGGGGGCCTCGCCCTGGATCACGCGTTCGTGGAGCATCGGCACGGCGGCGTCGGTGGCGAGGACGGCGGCTTCGGCGGCGAGGACCGCGCGGCGGCGGGCGTCGCCGGCCGGGGTGCCGGCGGCGGTGGCGAGTGCGCGGTCGACCGCCGGGGCGGCGAGCTGGGAGATGTTGAAGGAGCCGTCCGTGGCGAAGTCGCTGTAGAGGTACGCGGCGGGGTCGCCGGAGTCGAGGACGGTGGCCCGGGAGAGGACGAAGGCGTCGAACTTGCCGGCGAGCGCGTCGGCCTCGATGTGGGCGTACTCGCGGATGTCCAGCTCGACGGTGAAGCCGGCCTTCCTCAGCTGCTGCTGGAGGAGCTGGGCCGCCTCGGGCAGTTCGGCGCGGTCGGTGAAGGTGCCGAGGGTGACGGTGGTGCCGCGCGGGGCGGCGGGCGCGACCGGGTGGCGCACCGGGCGGCGGAGTTCGGCGGCCCAGGGCAGGGCGGGACCGAGGAGGCCGTCAGCGAGGTCGGCGCGGCCCTCGTACACCCCGGTCACGAGGGCGCGGGCGTCGACGGCCCGGCGGGCGGCGGCGCGCAGGGCGGGGTCCTTGAAGGGGCCCTTGCGGGTGTTGAGGTAGAGGGTGTTGGTCCGGGGCATGGGGACCTCGGTGATCAGGTCCGGGTCCAGGAGCCGGGCCTGGGAGACGGGGACGGCCTCCACGATGTCGGCCTCTCCGCTGCGCAGGGCGGCGGCGCGGGCGGTGCCGTCGGGGACGTACCGCACGTCGATGCCCGGGGCCTCGGGGCGGCCGCCCCAGTAGCGGTCGTACCGGTCGAGGGTGGCGGAGGCGGTGCCGTCGGCGCGGACGAGGACGAAGGGGCCGGTGCCGGCGCCGACGGGGTTCACGGTCCGGCCGCGGTAGGCCTTGGCGGCGAGGATCGACAGCTGGGGGGAGCTGAGGCGCTGCGGGACCAGGGGGTCGTCGGCGGCGGTGGTGACGGTGACGGTCCGGGGTCCGGTGGCGCGGGCGGTGAGGTCGACGCCGTCGAGGATCCGTGGCTTGGGCGAAGCCTGGGCGGCGGTGGTGAGGGAGCGGACGACGGCCTCGGCGGTGAGGGGGGTGCCGTCGTGGAAGGTGACGCCCTCGCGGAGGGTGAAGGTCCAGGTCCGGCCGGTGCGCTGCCAGGCGGTGGCGAGGGCCGGGACGGCGTTGCCGTCGGGGTCGAGCCGGACGAGGGTCTCGGCGGTGGACCAGCGGGAGAGCTTGAAGGCGTCGTCGGAGAGCGGGGAGAGGCCGGAGCGGGGCGGCTGCATCATGGCGACGCGGATCCGTCCGCCGGAGGCCGCGTCGCCGCCGCTGCCCGGCCGTCCTCCGCTTCCGGCGGTGGTGCCGGAGCCGGCGAAGCAGCCGGTGAGCAGGGTCGCCGCCGCGGTGGTGAGGGCGAGGGCGGTGGTGAGGGCGGCGCGTCGGGTGGCGCGGCGGGTTTCGGGCAGGCGGAACAAGGGGGTCCTCTGAGGCGCGGGGGGGCGGGTGTGCCGATGACCATATCAGCATGACAATCGTTTTCATTAACCCGCCCGCGGCCGCCCGCGCCGGGGACTCAGCCGCCCGGCATCAGCCCGCCGCCCTTGAGCCGCTCGATGTCGGAGGGGCGGACCTGGATGACGGCGAGAGCGATGACGAAGGAGACGATCGCGAAGGCGGCGGCCACGATGAATCCGGCCGAGACGCCCGCGGTGAGCACCTCGTCGCCCCAGGGCGGCGGCAGCTGTCCGGTCTCCGCGAACCGGGCCTTCTCGGCGGGGCCGGCCTGGGAGAGGAAGGCGGGGACCTGCTTGTCGGCCTCGCTCCGGCTGACCGTGCCGAAGACGGTGACGAGGATGGACAGGCCCAGTGAACCGCCCACCTGCTGCGTCACGTTGAGGAGCCCGGAGGCCGCCCCCGACTCGTCGGGGGCCACGTTGGACAGGGCCATCAGGGTCAGCGAGACGAACATCATGCCCATGCCGAGGCTGAAGACCAGCATCGGTCCGAGGATCGAGCCCGCGTACGTCGAGTGGACGTCGGTCAGGGTGAGCCAGGACAGGCCGGCGGCCAGGCAGAGCGAGCCGAGGACCATGAAGGGCTTGGGCCCGTATTTCGGCAGGAGCTGGGAGGTGAACCCGGCGGCGACCGCGATGACCGCGCTCACCGGCAGGAACGCCAGGCCCGCCTCCAGCGGGCTGAAGTCCAGGACGCTCTGCACGAAGAGGGTCAGGAAGAAGAACATGCCGAAGATCGCGGCGGCGAGCCCGAGCATGATGCCGTAGGTGCCGGCCCTGTTGCGGTCGGCGAACATGTGGAGCGGGGTGATCGGCTGCCGCGAGCG
>NZ_JAPSIW010000884.1 GCF_031178505.1 Streptomyces sp.
GGAATCGCCCCGGCCCACCACTCAGCTCAGCCCGTCCCCCGGTCCCCGGGGGGCGGGCGTCCGGAGGAGCCCCCCGGGGCCCCGCGCAAGGAGCGAAGCGACGCAGCCCGCGCGCAGCGCGGGCCGCAAAAAGGAGGGCCCCCAGGGCCCGACGACTGCGGCGCACGGCCGGATCGCACCGAAGGTGCGATGCCCACCCAACAGCTCCAGGGGCCCCGACGGTCGGAGCGTCCTCGAGGTCGCCGCCGCCCCAGCACCGTCTTGGAGTTCCCCCATCGCGGCGGCGACCACGAGGAAAGCGCCCCACGCGTCCGGGGCTGGCCGTGAGGTACGAGCGGCCGTCAGTGCCCTGGTCCCGCTGTCGTGCCACCGGGGCCGGCCACGGGCGCCGGGGGTGTACGAGGGGGCGGCGCGAGAGCGCCCCTCGCACCCGGCCGGAGGCCGGGTGTCGCCCTGCGGCGGGCGCACTCGCTGTGCGGGCTCCGCGGTGCCCCGCGCCCTCGTCGACCGGTCGGCGCGGCCACCGTTCCGGTCCGGACATGCCTGCGGCCCGGAACGGTGGCGTTCCGGGCCGGGCGGTCCGTCAGGCGACGGTGAACAGTTCGTCCTGCACGGGCTGTTCGGTGGGCTCAGCGGTGGGGGTGGTCTGTCGCTGGTGGGCGATGTGCTCGGCCAGGGTCCAGTCGACCCATCGCCACTCGGGGAGCAGCGGGCGGGGCCGCGGCCCGCTCCTCTGCCGGATGGTGGTGAGCCCTGCGGCGCGGGCGGCCTGGCGTCCGGCGTCGGAGACGATCAGTTTCTCGGGCCGGACGCGGTGGACGGTGGTGTCGTCCATCCAGACCTCGCAGTACGGGGTGCCGAGTGCGGTGAGCATGGCGAGACGGTGGATGTCGCCCCATCCGGGATGGAGTCCGCCGGGGATGACCCATAGCCAGGTGCCGGGCTGGATGTCGCCCGGTCCCATGGGGGTGTGGTCGTACGGCGGGCGCTGGCGTCGGCGGCGGCGGGGTTTCTCCGGGTAGTAGTGGCTGGGCGGGTAGGTGGGGTTCGCCATGTGCTGCTGGTGCAGTTCCTCGGCCAGCGCGTTCAGGACGTCCTTGCGGGTGTAGCAGAGGGGGCCGACGTGCCAGCGTCGGGGGCCGTTCCGCTCCCACTGGGTCGGCGCGCTGCACGTGCTGCACCGCCCGGCCTGGAGGTACGGCTGGGCGGTGGGGCACGGCCACGGCGTGGCGCACGTTCGGCAGGTCCAGACGTGGCCGGCTGAGTCGGGCAGGTGCGCGCCCGGCAGGTAGAGGGGGCGCAGCAGCGGGCTGTCGTAGGGCGTGGCGGGCGTTGTTTCGCCCGCCACCAGGTGGGACTGGGGCATCGGGCAGGGCTCTCCTGAAGGGTCCGGGGCCGGGACGGCGGCGGTGCGGCCGTCCCGGCCGGGCTCGGTTCTACGGCGCGGTCGGGGCGGCAGCCTCGGCTGCGTCCAGGGCCTGCTTGCTCA
Source organism: Streptomyces sp. (assembly GCF_031178505.1). Lineage (GTDB taxonomy): Bacteria > Actinomycetota > Actinomycetes > Streptomycetales > Streptomycetaceae > Streptomyces > Streptomyces gulbargensis. The sequence continues at coordinate 1,490 of NZ_JAPSIW010000884.1, forward strand.
GCTCGACGGCGGTGGCCAGAGCCTGCGGGTCCATGGCGTCGGCCTCGTTCTCGGGCGCGGTCTTGCGGGCGCGGTCGAGCGCGCGGATGGCTTGTTTGGCGATGTGGTAGCCGGTCTCGGCCTGTCCCTGGGCGTAGGCGGTGAACAGCAGCAGCTCGACCTCCACCGTGTTCACGTGCTTGAGCACCAGCCCGTCGCCGCGCCGGGCGTTGTCGAGCGCCTGGCGGCCGTTGTCGACGCTGAACAGGGCGATGCAGGACAGGGGGACGGCGGCCTGCGCCGGGATCGTGGGGGGCAGGGCTTCCAGTGCGTCGGCGGCGTCCCGAAGGTTGGTGATCGCGTCGGTCCGGACCGGTGCGGAGCGGGCGAGATGGCGGGCCGCAGTGGCGTAGCGGTCGGCCAGGGCGGCCCAGGCGGCGGCCTGGCCCGGCTGCTTCTGCTCGGTGGCCAGGGCGGCCTCGTCGGCCGCGATGCGTGCGCGTCGGTGGCACAGGGCCGACTGACCCCTGAGCCAGACGCGGTCAGGGGCTCCGCACCGGTCGAGCTCGGCGTGGTCGGCGGCGGCCCGGTAGGTCTGCGCGGTCTGCTGGGCGCGGTGCAGGGGACGGCCGATGGTCTCGGTGAACATCCGGCCGTCGTGTCCGGCGACCAGGAGGTCACGGCGGGAGCGGGCGGTGGCGGCGTCGCCGTCCGGGTTCGGCAGGTCGCTGGGGAGCGTCATGGTCGTGCTTCTCCTTGCGTCGGGTTTCGAGGGGCCGGGGCGGCGGTGCCAACCGCCGCCCCGGGTGGGGCGGTTGCGCTGTCAGCTGCGGTCGCAGGCGACCACGATCAGGCCGGGCCACGTCTCGCGGGTCTCGATGTCGGTGAACTCGCGCTCTTCGACGGTGAGCGACCGGTGGACGGCGAAGTCGTCGCCGCAGACGTCGCAGGTGAACCGGCCGAAGTAGGGGGATTCGGCGCTGCGCTTGTCGATCTCGGGTTCGTCGATGGTGCGGGTCGTCGCCGGGCCGGCCTCGACGCCTTCGGAGGTGGTGGTCACGGTGAAACTCTCCTGGTCGGTTGGGTTCGAGTGGTGCCGGGGCGGCGGTGCCATCCGCCGCCCC
>NZ_JAPSIW010000186.1 GCF_031178505.1 Streptomyces sp.
GCTCTCCGCCGACCTCGGGGACGTCTCCCAGGCCGTGGACCTGTCGGCGTACCGGATCGTGCAGGAGGCCCTCGCCAATGTGGTCCGGCACGCGCCGGGCGCCGCGACCCGGGTGTCGGTGCGGGCCTCGGACGACGGGTGGCTTTCGGTACTGGTCGTCAACGGACCGTCGGCGGAGCCGGGTTCGGCGGTGGAGCGGGGTGCGGCGGGGACCGGGCACGGTCTGGTCGGCATGCGGGAGCGCGTACGGTTGACGGGCGGCTCCCTGGACACGGGGCCGCTGCCGGACGGCGGTTTCCGGGTCGCGGCCCGGCTGCCCCTCCGTCCCCCCGGCGCCGCCCCGGGAGGCGGCACGGCACCGACCCCCCTCACCGACAGCGAGGACACCGCGTGACGATCCGCGTGATCATCGTCGACGACCAGGCCATGGTGCGCGCGGGGTTCGCCGCGCTGCTCTCCGCCCAGTCCGACATCGACGTCGTGGGCGAGGCCCCGGACGGCCGCCAGGGCATCGAGGTGGCCCGCTCCACCCACCCCGACGTGGTGCTCATGGACGTCCGGATGCCGGAGCTGGACGGGCTCGCGGCGGCCCGGGAGATCCTGCACCCGCCGGCGGGCGTGGTCCACCGCCCGAAGGTGCTCATGCTCACGACCTTCGACGTGGACGACTACGTGTACGAGGCGCTGCGCGCCGGCGCGTCCGGTTTCCTCCTCAAGGACGCGCCGCCGGCCGATCTGATCGGGGCGGTGCGGGTGGTGGCGGCCGGCGAGGCCCTGCTGGCGCCGTCCGTCACCCGCCGCCTGATCGCCGACTTCGCCGCCTCCCGGCCGGCCCCGCGCCGGGACGCGACGGCGCTGCGCCTGAACGGTCTCACCCCGCGCGAGACGGAGGTCCTGGAGCTGATCGCCCGGGGCCTGTCCAACCAGGAGATCGCGGCCCGCCTGGTCCTGGCCGAGCAGACGGTGAAGACCCACATCGGCCGGGTCCTCGCCAAGCTGGACCTGCGCGACCGGGCGCAGGCGGTCGTCTTCGCGTACGAGTCCGGGCTCATCACCCCCGGAGCACCCGGCTAGGCCGCGTCCGTGCAGTCGCACCCGAGCGTGCGGCACCGGGGGGAAGCCCCACCCCCCGGCGGGGGTTGGCTGCTCGTCCACCCCCTACCCCGGTATCGCCGGGGAGTTGGCTCTCCGGCGTGACGTGCCGCCGGCCGTCCCCTTCCTACCTTCCTCCCGTCCACGACGCGAACGAGGGAGGGCGGGCCGATGCGCCGCTTGACGAGGACCCTGATCACGGCGGCCCTGGTGGGGACGGTGGTCGCGGGGACGGCCGGGTGGGCGTCCGGGGAGGGGCAGGTGCCGGTGACCGGGGCGCCGCCCGGGACGGGGGCGTGGCGGGCGGCGGGGCTGCCGGACCCCGAGCGGACGAGCCCGGCCGAGGTCGCGCGGTACTTCGCGGGTCTGAGCCCCGTACGGCAGCGGGAGCTGGCCCGTACGTACCCCACGGTCGTCGGGAACCTCGACGGGGCGCCGCCGGAGCTGCGGTACGAGGCGAACGCCCGGACCACGGCGGTGGGCCGGTACGAGGGGGCGCGGGTCCTCGCCCACGACCCGCGCGGCCGGGGCCAGGTGGTCCTGGTGTACGGGGATCTCCGGCGGGCCGCGCACGTGGCGGTGGTGGTGCCGGGCTCCGACGTGGACGCGGGCCGGGTGCGGCCGCTGGCCGACATGGCGCGGGCCCTGCACCGGGCGGCCGGCGGCCGTACGGCGGTGATCGCCTGGGCCGGGTACACGACGCCCGTCGGGGTGGGCGTGGACGCGGCGACCGGCCGGCTGGCCGAGGCGGGCGCGGACCGGCTGGCCCGGTTCACGGACGGGCTCGCCGCCGTCGGTGCCGCCGAGCCGTCCGTCTTCTGCCACAGCTACGGCTCCGTGGTGTGCGGTCTGGCGGCGCACCGGCTGGAGGCGAAGGACCTGGTGGTGTTCGGTTCGCCCGGGATGCGCGCGGCGAACGTGGCCGCTCTGGGCACCTCCGCCCGCGTGTGGGCGGCGAAGGACCCGGCGGACTGGATCGACCGGGTGCCGAACGTGGAGTTCGCGGGGCTCGGGCACGGTACCGATCCGACCGATCCGGAGTTCGGCGCCCGGCCCGTCCCGGCCGGTGACGCCGGGGGCCACGGCGGCTACTGCGCGCCCGGCACCCGCTCGCTGCGGGCCTTCGCCGCGATCGCCCAGGGGCAGGACGTCACCGCTCCCGCCCCGGTGAGCACCGCCCGTCAGAGCGCGGGAGGTGCGCGGTGAACCGGCTCGTGGAGCGGATCGAGGCCCGTACCCCCGCCCACCGCGACCGGGCCGTCGACGGACTGCGCGCCCTCGCGCTGCTGGCCGTGCCCACCGGGCACTGGCTGCTCGGCGGTTTCACGCTCTCCGCGGACGGCGCGATCCACAACGCCAGCCCGCTGTCCGCCTTCCCCGGCCTCGCGCCGGTCAGCTGGGTCCTGCAGATGCTGGGGATCTTCTTCCTGGTCGGCGGGTACGCCTCCGTCCTCTCCTACCGGCGGCGCACGGGCTCCACACGCGCGTGGCTCGGGGCGAGGCTCGCCCGGCTCGGCCGCCCGGTTCTCGGGGTGACGGCGGTGTGGGCGGTGCTGCTGCCGCTGCTCCACTTCGGCGCCGGGGTGCCGGTGGACACGCTGCGGACGGCGTCGACGCTGGTGATCCAGCCGCTCTGGTTCGTCGGGGTGTACACGGTGGTCACGGCGCTGACCCCGCTGTGCGTGCGGGCCGCCCGCCGGCTCGGGGCGTGGGCGGCGGCGCCGCTGCTGTGCTCGGTGGCCGTCGTGGACCTGCTGCGGTACGGGCCGCACGCGGACGCCGTGCCGTCCTGGCTGGGGCTGCTGACCATCCTGCCGGGCTGGCTGTTCGCGTATCAGCTGGGCGTCTCGTGGGGCGAGGGCCGGATCGGCCGGCGGCACGCGTGGGCGCTGCTGCTGGGCGGGGCCGCGCTGTTCGCGACGCTGCTCCTCGCCTTCGGCTACCCGACGTCGATGGTCGGTGTGCCCGGGGAGGCCCGCACCAACTCGCATCCGCCGTCGCTGCTCGTCCTGGCCCTCGCGGCCACGCAGAGCGGCGCCGCGATCCTGCTGCGGGAGCGGCTCGGCCGGCTCCTCGCCCGGCCCGCGCTGTGGGCGCCGGTGGTGGTGGTCAACCTGTCCGCGATGACGATCCTGTGCTGGCACCAGACGGCGATGCTGGCGGCGGCGGTCCCCGCCGCGTACACGGGCGAGGTCGCCGGACTGGTCGGCGCGCCGGACTCGGCCGGCTGGATCCTGGCCCGCCTCGCCTGGATGCCGGTCTTCGCCGTGCTGCTGGTCGCCGTCGGCCGGTACGCGCGGGCCTTCGAGTCCCCGTGGACACGGAGCGGTCCGGGCCGCCGCGCCCTGGCGGGGGTGCTGGCGGCGGGTTTCGCGGTCTTCGCCCTGGGACCGGGATGAGGGTGGAGGTGGCGGTCTCCCCCGCCGCCCCGACCCCCGCGCCTGGCGGCTCAGACCTCGCGGGCCAGGGAGGTGAACCGCATGTCCGGGTAGCGGTCGCCGGCCACTTGGGCGGCGATCGGTTCCAGGGCGGCCAGTTCGGCGTCCGTGAGGGTGATGCGGGTGGCGGCGGCGTTCTCCTCCAGGCGGGCGCGCTTGCGGGTGCCGGGGATCGGGACGACCGTCAGGCCGTGCACGGCGGACCGCTGCTGCACCCAGGCGAGGGCGATCTGGGCGGGTGTCGCCCCGTGCGCGGCGGCGATCGCGCGGACCGGTTCGAGCAGGGCCGCGTTGCGCCGGGCGTTCTCGCCGGTGAAGCGGGGCTGGTGGACGCGGAAGTCGCCGTCGGCCAGGTCGCGGGAGGCGTCCGCGAAGGCCCCGGTCAGGAAGCCCCGGCCGAGCGGCGAGTACGGCACGAAGGTCACGCCGAGTTCGGCGGCGGCCCCGACGGCGCTGCGCTCCACGTCCCGGGAGAACAGCGACCACTCCGACTGCAGCGCGGCGATCGGGTGCACCGCGTGCGCCTCGCGCAGCTCCGGGCCGGTCACCTCGCTCAGGCCGAGATACCGGACCTTGCCCTCCTTCACCAGTTCGGCCATGGCGCCGACCGACTCCACGAAGGGGACGGAGGGGTCACGGCGGTGCATGTAGTAGAGGTCGATCGTCTCGGCGCCCAGGCGGCGCAGGCTGGCCTCGGCGGCCTTCCTGATGTACGCCGGGTCGTTGTTGACCCCACGGTGGGACGGCTCGTCGGGGCGCCGCTCGATGGCGAACTTGGTGGCGAGGGTGATCTCGTCGCGGTGGGCGGCGACGAACGGGGCGAGGAACTCCTCGTTGGCGCCGTTGCCGTAGATGTCGGCGGTGTCGATGAGGGTGACGCCCGCCTCCAGGGCCGCGTCGAGGGTGTCGCGGGCGGCGGCCTCGTCCGTCGCGCCGTAGAACTCGCTGATGCCCATGGCGCCGAAGCCCTGGACGCCGATCCGGGGTCCGTCCTGCCCGAGCCGTACGGTGTCGATCCTGCCGGTCGCCTTCGCGGCGCCGGTCGTGTCGGTCCTGTCGGTCATGAGGTCCCTTCCCCGCAGGTGGTGCCGTTGTGGGAGTAGAAGCCGATCTTGTGGTCGAGCACGGCGAGGGTGTCCCGCAGCTCGGCGATCCGGGCCAGGACGTCGCGCCGGGTGGTCTCCAGGAGCTCCCGCCGCTCCGGATGGGTGTGCTCGCCGGCCCGTACGAGCTCGGCGTACCGGACCATGTCCGCGACCGGCATGCCGGTGAGCCGCAGCTTGCCGACGAAGGCCAGCCAGGTCAGGTCGCGCTCGGTGAAGCGCCGCTGGCCGGTGTGCGAACGGTCGACGTGCGGCATGAGCCCGATCCGCTCGTACCAGCGCAGGGTGTGCGCGGAGAGACCGGTCAGGGCGGCGACCTCGCTGATGGTGTAGTGGGCCTGGAGGGCCCGGGTGCTCGTGTCCGCGATCACGCTCATGGGCCCCACGCTAGGACCTTGGAGTGCACTCGAAGCAAGTAGGCTCGGCGCCATGGAGAGCAGCGTGCCGAGCCTGGCGTCGATCGAGAACTGGCCCGTCCCCACCGCCGCGGCGGCCGTCGTCCGCGCGGACGGCACCCTGGCCGGGGCCCACGGCCCCACCGGGCAGCGGTTCGCCCTCGCCTCCGTCACCAAGCCGCTGGTCGCGTACGCGGTGCTCGTCGCGTACGAGGAGGGGGCGGTCGACCTGGACGAGCCGGCCGGGCCGGAGGGCGCGACCGTCCGCCACCTCCTCGCCCACACCTCCGGTCTCGCCTTCGACGAGAACCGGGTCATGGCCGCGCCCGGCACCCGCCGGATCTACTCCAACACCGGCTTCGAGGCGCTCGGCGACCACGTCGCCAAGGCGACCGACATCCCCTTCGCCGAGTATCTGCACCAGGCGGTCCTGGAGCCGCTCGGCATGACCTCGACCACCCTGGAGGGTTCGCCCGCCAAGGACGGGGTGTCGACCGTGGACGACCTGGTGCGGTTCGCCGCCGAGGTGCAGGCGCCGCGGCTGCTCGACGCGCGGACGGTGCGGGACGCGATGACCGTGACGTACCCGGGGCTCACCGGCATCCTGCCCGGGTACGGACACCAGAGGCCCAACGACTGGGGCCTCGGCTTCGAGATCCGGGGCGGCAAGTCGCCGCACTGGACCGGCGCTTCGTCCTCGCCCCGTACCTTCGGGCACTTCGGCCAGGCGGGCACCTTCCTGTGGATCGACCCGGACGCGCGCGCCGCGTGCGTGGCGCTCACCGACCGGCCCTTCGGGCCGTGGGCGGTGGAGGCCTGGCCGCCGTTCACGGACGCGGTCCTGGCCGACCTGCGCGCGGGGGCCTGAGCTCCCGTTCCCCCGGTTCCTCCGGTCCCGCTCCGTCAGAGTCCGTCGCAGCGGGCCGGGGGCAGGGCGCCGTCGGGGCCCGTCACGACCACCTGGGAACGGGCCGCCGGGTCCTCCGCGAACGCCGCCGTGCACACCAGCTGGTGGACGGCCCGAGGGGTCAGACCGGTGACGGGGAAGGGGGCCCGCAGCCGCAGGCGTCCGCCGTCCGGGGCGCCCGTCCTCTCCTCCTCGACGTGCGGGCGCCCGCCCGTCCTCGGCAGCTCCGTCCGCAGTCCGGCGGCGGCCTCGGCCGGGCTCGGGCCGCTCAGCAGCACGCCGAGCGCCATGTCCGTGACGACGCCGGCGCGGCGCGCGGTGTCGGGGGAGATCTCGTAGCCGGTACCGAAGCCCTCGTACGGCAACGAACCGTCGGCGTTCCGGACCGGCAGGGCGGTGGAGGCCGGGAACGGGCGCGCGATGTCGCGGGACACCGGCATGGGGCGGCCGTCGGGCCCGAGGAAGTAGACCAGCATGCGGAACTCGGGAGGCGGCGCGACGGCGACGGTCGCGGCGGCCCCCGCCTCCACGACGTCGCTGTCCCGGATGCCGCAGCCGGCGAGGGAGAGCGCCGCGAGACCGGACAGGGCGGCGGCGACGGCCTGGGCGCGCCGGGTCACCGGGGCATCCTCACGGTGAAGACGGCCCCGCCGCCGGGCCGGTTGGCGGCTTCGACGGTGCCGCCGTGGAGCCGTACGTTCTCCAGGGTGATCGCCAGGCCGAGGCCGCTGCCCGCCGAGCGGGTCCGGGCCGGGTCGGCCTTGTAGAAGCGGTCGAAGACGTGCGGCAGGACATCCGGGTGGATGCCCGGCCCCTGGTCGGCGACCTCCGTCACGAGCGTGTCCCCCTCCGCGTACACCCGGACCGTGACGGGGGCGCCGCCGTGGCGCAGCGCGTTGCCGACGAGGTTGGCGACGACGACGTCGAAGCGGCGCGGGTCGAGGCGGGCGCGGATGCCCTCGGACAGGTCGGCGACGACGCGGGCCGGATCGGTCCAGTGCCGGTTCTGGAGGGTCTTGCGGACGCAGTCGGCGGCGTCGACCTCGTCGCTGTGCAGTTCGGCGGCGCGGGCGTCGAAGCGGGAGATCTCCATCAGGTCCTCGACGAGCACGGCGAGCCGTCCGGTCTCGGCGCTGATCAGGCGCACGGCGCGGGCGGTGTCGCTGTCGAGGGTGCCGGCGTCCTCGTCGAGGACCTCGGTGACGGCGAGCATGCCGGCGAGCGGGGTGCGCAGCTCGTGCGAGACGTCGGCGGCGAAGCGGCGGGCGCGGGCCTCGGCCCGGCGCAGTTCGGCGACGGAACGTTCCAGCTCGGCGGCGGACTCGTTGAACGTGCGGGCGAGGTCGGCGAGTTCGTCGCTGCCTTTGGCGTGGATACGGGTGTCGAGCCGGCCCCGGCCCATGCTGCGGGCGGCCCGCCGCAACTCCCGTACCGGGCGGAGGACGCCCCGGGCGGCGAGCAGCGCGGGGATCAGGGCGACGGCGAGGGCCGGGAGGGCGCCGTCGCGGGCGGCGGCGACCATGGCCTCGATGTTCGCCTCCTCCTCGTCCAGCTCCATGACGGCGTAGAAGACGAGCCCGGTGGGCTGGGCGGTTCCCTGGGTGGCATGGGTGCGGAAGACGGCCGGGACGGCGACGGTCAGATAGGGGGTGCCGTCCTTGACGACCCGCTGGAAGCTGCTGTGCGGGGTGGTGCCCCGGCCGAGGGCGCGGGCCCGCAGTTCCGGGGTGATGACGCTGGAGGTGGGGCGGTCGGTGGAGGAGACGCGGAGCGAGCCGTACTCGGCGTAGACCCGCCAGGGGCGGGGCTTGCCCTGGCGGGCGATGCTCAGGAGCGCGTCCCGCAGGGTGCCGGTCTGGACGGGCAGGTCGATGCGGAGCGGGTCGACCTGGTCGCGGAGCGCGGACACGGCGGTGTTCTGGGTCTGTTCGAGGATCGCGTTGCGGGCGGCGCGATAGGTGAGGGCGGCGGTGGTGCCGCAGCCGACGGCCGCGACGAGGAGGAAGGCGAGGACGAGCCGGGTCCGCAGGCCGAAGGGGTGCGGGCGGGGCGCGCGGCGGCGCCGGGCACGGCGGGGCCCCGCGTCCTCCGCCGGGGCCGGGCAGGCTCTCACAGCGGCCCGAAGCGGTAGCCGAAGCCGCGCAGGGTCTGGATGTAGCGGGGTTCGCCGGGGACGTCCTCGATCTTGTTGCGGAGGCGGCGGACGCAGGCGTCGACCAGCCGCGCGTCGCCGTGGTAGCTGTGCTCCCAGACGTGTTCGAGGAGCTGCTGGCGGCTGAAGACCTGCTCGGGCGCGGCCGAGAGGTGGAGCAGCAGCTTCATCTCGGAGGGGGCGAGGGCGAGCCGCTCCCCCGCCTTGGCGACGGTCAGGCCCGCGCGGTCGATGGCGAGTTCGCCGTGGAACTCGATGCCGGGCCGGCCGCCGGAGGGCTCCTCGATGCGGCGCAGCACGGCGCGGATACGGGCCTCGATGACCTCGGTGCGGGCGGGCTTGACGATGTAGTCGTCGGCGCCGGCCTCCAGGCCGATGACGACGTCGAAGTCGTCGCCCCGGGCCGTGAGCATGATGATCGGGAGCTGGCTGGTCTCCCGGACGCGGTGGCAGACCTGCACACCGTTCATCCCGGGCAGCATGAGGTCGAGCAGCACCAGATCCGGGCGGAACTCCCCGAGCGCGGCGAGCCCCGCCTCGCCGGTGGGGGCGGTGCGGACGGTGTGACCGCGGCGGCGGAGACCGAGCTCGACCCCCTCGCGGACGGAGGGGTCGTCTTCTATGAGGAGCACGCGGGGCATCTGGGCAGTATCCCAAGGGGGTGAGGAGGGGATGTCGGGGGGCGGGCGGTGCGTTCTCCTCCCGTGGGGTCAGCGGCGGAGGCGGCCGGCCGCCCGGTTCACCAGGGCGCTCAGCTCGGTGAGGCGGAGCGGGCGGGCCAGGAGGGCGAAGGCCGCCGCGATCGTCAGGGCTCCGGCGGCAGCGGCCCCGAGCGCGCCGGCCGGTGCCGCCGTGTCGGCCGTCCACAGGCCGAGGCCGGCGGCCGGCACGGCCGCCAGGAGCAGCCGTCCGAGGGCACCCGCGCTCCCGCCGCCGGGCGCGTCCGGGGCGGCGGGCGCGGGGCCCCCGGCCGTACCGGAAGGCACCGCACGGGCGCCGTCACCCCGCAGCCGCCGCCCCAGCACGTACGCGGTGAGGCCCCAGCCCGCCCACAGGGCCGCGGAGTAGCCGGCGGCCATGCCGGTGACGGTCCAGTGGGGTGGGAGCCACTGGGCGGCGCAGAGGGCGAGGAGGGCGTTGAGGCCGGCGACGAGGAGGTTGAGGAGGAACGGGGTGCGGGTGTCGCGCAGGGCGTAGAAGGCGCGGCTGCACACGTACTGGCCGGAGAGGGCGACGAGGCCGGGGGCGAAGGCGGTCAGCGTCCAGGCCATGGCGCGGACGTCGTCGCCGCCGGTCTCCCCGTGCCGGAAGACGACCGTCATCAGGGGCAGGGCCAGCGCGAACAGCGCGCACGCGGCGGGGACGATCCCGGCCGCGCAGGTGCGCTGCGCGTGACCGACGTCCCTGCGTACGGCGGCGAGGTCGCCGTCCGCCGCCGCGCCGCTCATGCGGGGCATGAGGGCGGTGACGAGGGAGACCGTGAGGATGCCGTGCGGGACGGTCCACAGCAGATAGGCGTTGTTGTACGCGGCGAGGCCCGAGCCGCCGCCGGTGGTGGCGCCCGCCGAGGTGGCGAGCAGGGTGGTGAGCCAGTAGGCGGCCTGGTTGGTGAGGACCAGCAGCACCAGCCAGCCGGCCGAGCGCAGCGGGGCGGTGAGGCCGCTGCCGCGCCAGTCGAAGCGGGGGCGCCAGCGGAAGCCGGCGGCACGCAGCGAGGGCAGCAGGGCGAGGGCCTGGACGGCGATGCCTGCGGTGGTGCCCCAGCCGAGGAGGGCGGTCTCGCCGCCGGTGAGGGCGCCGCCGTCGGCGACGGCGAGGAAGAGGCCGAAGACGGCGACGACGACCGCGTTGTTGAGGACCGGGGTCCACATCATGGCGCCGAACCGGCCACGGGCGTTGAGGACCTGCCCGAGGAGGGTGAAGAGGCCGAGGAAGAGGATCTGCGGCAGGCAGGTGCGGGTGAAGGCGACGGTCATGTCCCGCTGCGCGCCCGTGTAGTCGGTGTACGCGTCGACGAGCGCGGGCGCGGCGAGGACGGCGCCGGCCGTCAGGGCGAGGAGGGCGAGGGCGCAGACGGTGAGGAGCCGGTCGGTGTAGGCGGCTCCGCCGTCCTCGTGTTCCTTGGCGGCCCTGACGAGTTCGGGGACGAACACGGCGTTGAGGGCACCGCCGATGAGCAGCGTGTAGACGATGGTGGGGACGGAGTTGCCGACCGCGTACCCGTCGGCGACGAGGCCCGCGCCGAGCGCGGCGGCG